>CAZOSQ010000078.1:0-10771 GCA_964582245.1 uncultured Bacteroidales bacterium
TATTGGCCACGTTGGGGACGTATGCCGGTGCACATGAATTTAAGATTAATACTGTTGCCAGGAGAATAAATAAGTTCTGTAAATTAAATTTCTTTGCCATGATATTAAATTGTTTTATTACATACTAAAAGCAATTTCTTCATACAAAGAAAACAATAAATAAAGTCAAATTAAAACACTTTAATCATTAATACCATCTTGGCTCAAAACCTTTTAGAAAGCTGTTTGAATAGCTGGATCGTTACTAAAGGTGCAAGACTGGTAATGATGATCAACATCCATATCCTGGGCGATAATTCCTGGTAGGAAAGTACATCCCGCAGGCCGGGAATGAAATAAGAGGAAATAAGCACCACGGTAGTGAAAGAAATGGCCATCCACACGTACTTGTTTCTTGTCACCTGGTTATTAAAAACCGGTTCATAAGATTCCCGCATGTTAAAAACATGCCAGAATTGTGCTAGGGCCAATGAAAAAAATGCAATGTTGTTGCACACTTCACTGGATAATCCCCAACCGAAATAAGCAAGAAAATAAGCACCATCAACGTAAATAGTGATTATTAGGCCGAATATTCCCATCATGATCCAATTTCGTCGAGTGATAATGGGTTCCGCGGGATCCTTTGGCGGGGTTTTCATGACCCCCGGGTTGCCTTTACCAATACCCAAAGCTAATGCTGGAAAAACATCAGACAAAAGATTGAGAAATAGTAACTGTAAAGGAAGTAAAGGAAGGTAAAAGAGGCTGAAACTGATGGAAGCAATTACAAGTATCTCGCTCAAATGGTAGGACAATTGGTAGATGACAAACCTGCGAATATTGCCGAAAATGATACGCCCTTGTTCTATTGCCTTCACGATGGATGGAAAAGAATCGTCTTTTAGTACCATATCTGCAACTTCTTGGGCTACTTGAGTACCCCTATTCCCCATCGCAATCCCAATGTCAGCCTTTTTTAAAGCCGGTGCATCATTGACACCGTCACCTGTCATCCCTACAATGGCTCCTTTTTTCTTGAAATAATTGATGATATCGAGTTTTTGGGCAGGATTAACTCGTGCAAAAACCCTCGTCTTAGTGATTTCTTCCAAGTTATCATCTTTCTCACTTTCTTTCTTAAGCTGCTTTCCAGTAAAAACATTTTTCGATTCCCCTTCTTCGATTATATTCACGTTTTCAGCTATATTCCTAGCCGTTCCGGGATGATCCCCTGTTACCATCACTACCTCGACACCTGCTTGGTGGCATTCTTTCACGGAAGCAGCCACTTCTTGTCTTGGCGGATCTATAAAGCCCACTAAACCAATAAATACCAAATCCTCCAGGAATTCTTGCTCTCCCTCGCGAATGGGTTTCGGGACCTCATCCATTTCCTTATAAGCAAAAGCCACCACCCTCAGGCCATCATTGGAAAGCTCGTCATTATAATTGGACCATTCTTCAATTTTTTTCTTATCGAGTTTCTTTTTTTGTTTCCCGTCATGAATATGACTGCACCTATTTAACAAGGACTCTGCAGCTCCCTTGGCAGAAACTATAAACTTGTTATTTTGACGATGGATGGTACCCATAACCTTTGTTTCCGAATCAAAAGGATCCTCGGCCACCCTCTCCAGGTCAGAGAGTTGATCATATTCTTTTTTGTTGTAAACGTGTCCAAAACGTAACAATGCAATTTCCAATGGATCTCCCTCATCCTTTTCCTGTCCTTCATCGGCTTGTAGAGCAGCGTCATTGCACAATATGGAAATCTCAAAGATTTTTTTGAACAATGGATTTTCCAATCCCGGATCGCCGGGATCCATTTTTATCGTACCATCTTGAAATTTTATTTTTAATGTATTGTCACTTACTTTTAAAACATTAACAGTTAACTTGTTTTCCGTCAAGGTTCCTGTTTTATCCGTGAAAATGACGGTGGTTTCCCCCAATGTTTCAACCGAAGCCAATTTCTTGACAATCACGTTATGCCGGGAAAGGCGTATCATTCCCCTTGCCAACGCTATACTAGCCACTATGGGCAAACCTTCAGGTATGGCTGCCACTGTCCATGCAATGGCAGTCTGGGCTAAAAGATATAGTTCTTTGCCGGCAATCCAGCCAAACAGTAAAAAAACTGCCGCCAGTCCAAGGGTAACCCAAATCAATGATTTTGTCAGTCCCTGCAATTTCCTGTTCAATGGAACTTTTTCATCTTCAGCCTCCGATACCATTTGAGAGATATTGCCTAATTCGGTCTGCATGCCCGTGGCAGTAACCATTGCCTCTCCTTTGCCCGAAGTTACCGCTGTTCCCTTGAATATCATATTACTTCGATCGGCTACAGGGGTATCTTCCTCAACTTCCGCCACGTCTTTTTCGACGGGAACAGATTCACCGGTCAGTGGCGATTCATCGACGGATAACTCGGAAGATAATATAACCCTGGCATCTGCAGGTATCATGTTTCCTTGTTCCAAAATAATAATATCCCCGGGAACAAGTTCTTCGGCATCTATTTCCAACTCTTTATCATCACGACGTACGTTGGCCAATATTTTATCCATTTTTTTCAAAGCCTTCATGGATTCATGGGCCTGGTATTCCATCCAAAATCCAATGAGAGCATTCAAAACTAATACTACCACGATAGCGATTCCCTCGGGTATATCACCAAAAACAAAAGCCAAAACAGCAGCGGCAGATAATAGGTAAACCACGGGGTTGTTCATCTGGGAGATCAAAATTTGCAATGCACTTTTCTCCTCCTTTTCCTTTAACTTGTTCCTACCATACTGATGCAATCTTTCACGAGCTTCCTTGGAGGAAAGTCCTTTTTTGCGGGTGTTAAGCTTAGCTTCTGCTTCTTCCTTTTTTATCGAATGAAAAGCGACTTTTTGATCTATTTCCATTGAAAATATTTTTTAACCACTATACCTTCACGTTTTCAAGAATATTATAAAATTCTTGTGCATTGAATACCGCGTTAGCATGCCAGTCATTATTAAAATAGGCATATATAGTATTAACAGGTAAATTCGCGATACGGTTCTTCCAACTGGTTAATTCTTCTTCGTTGTAATAATAATTGTACCATTGTTCTTTTCCATGAAATCTCAGGTATACGATATCCGAAGTATTGACGACTTCTTCTTTTAAATCTCCCGGGGCGGATATCAAGCATAATCCCACGTTATACTTTGATAAAATTTGATACACCTGATCTGTGAACCAAGAGTTATGCCTGAATTCAATCACGTTGTGCACATTGGTACCCAGTTTTTTACAAAATTCTTCCAATTTAACCTCGTTTATATGTTGACCACCCGGCAGTTGCCAAAGAACGCAAGCTAATTTTTCTTTTAAAATCCCGGCATTATTATAAAAATTTTTTATTGGCTCATCAACATCCACCATTTTTTTTACATGGGTTACATAGCGACTTCCTTTCAAGGTGAATTTAAATCCCGGCGGCGTTTTATTGTACCAACTTTCAAATGTCTCTCTTTTCAAAAGCTGGTAAAAAGTGCTGTTAATTTCAACCGAATTGAAATGTTCGGCATAATATGGAAGCCAATCCATTTTTTTCATTTCCCTGGGATAAAATTTTTCTACCCATCCTTTATAATAAAACCCTGAACACCCTACATAATATTCCATAAACTGGTATGTATTTTATTTTAAAACTCGATTAATACACTGGAAAACAAAAATAACCCGCCTTGACTATTTGTTGCTGTTAGCCACAGGGCGTAGTTTGATATTTTAGTTACAGGTTCCGTATTTTTTTAATTAAAAGTAGTTCAGCCTATAATATTTCATGTGTAAATAATTTTATATATAAGGTCACATGGAACACCCATGAAGGTTATTTTCATCTTTGTTTGTGATTTTTAATCATGGATGTTTCATAGTATCATTTATAATTATATTGAAAGGTGTTTATCACTCCTGCTGGCACGAAGGACAAAAGTAAGTGCTTCGCCCTGCCACGGTAACTTTTTCCACTTCTCCCTCGCAATCGGGGCATTTATCCTTATTTTTCCTGTGGGCTGTCAAATAATGATCCGGGAATTTAGCTGGATCTGCATCATGCTTGATAGCAGTTTGCAGTACATCCATCATTTTGTAATAAAGATCCTTTTTTTGTTTCCCGGAAATATTATTGACTTTGGTTGAGGGATGTATCCTGGCTTGGAAAAGAATTTCATCCGTGTAAACATTTCCCAGCCCGGAAAGATTTTTTTGATCCATTAGGAATGCTTTAATCCCCCCTGTCTTATTATCCAGTATATTTATAAAATCCTTTTCGGAAAGAGTTAAAGCATCTTCACCTAGTTCTTTTTTCTCCCGGTATTCCTCGATGGAATTAGTAATATCAAGTTTTCCTAATTTTCTCGGGTTAACGAAAGCAAGATCATGGTGATCATTAAATGCAAAAATGATGCGAGAATTTTTAGGAGTCTGTTCTCCATGATCATAATACTTGATATCACCGGTCATGCCAAAATGCATCACGATGGTTTTCTTGTTATCGGTTTCCAGGAACAGGTACTTCCCTATTCTTTTACTCCCTTTAAATTCATGTCCTTCAAGAGATTTTAAGCTGTTTTTCGGGGCCTTGATAATGCGGGAATCATCGGTTTGCACTTTTGTTATTTTTTTATGCAAAACATTCTGATCCAAGTATTTCTTGTATTTTTCAACGTCTGGTAGTTCAGGCATAATCTTAATGTATTAACTCAATGTGATCTATATTTATCAAAAAACCCGATTTTTTGTGTAACTCTTTAATATCATGGGGATATTCATGCAAATCTTCGAAAGGATCTCCCCTTTCAATAAGCTTATCAAAAATATTTTCGCTATTGAAAGATTGCGCATGCAACGAGTGGTCATCCAATTCTTCCCATTCCAGGGGAGCTGCCACTGGAGCCCCTGCAATAGGCCTCAAGGAATATGGAGCGATGGCTGATTGCCCGTAGGAATTTCGCAGGTAATCCAAGAACAATTTATTTCTTCTTTTTTCTTTGCTCATCTCGGTGGTGAATTTACCGGGATCTTTTTTCTCGATTATAGACGCAAAATGTTTTGCTATTTCCCGGGTTTCATCGAAAGTGGCCGTGGGTTTGATAGGAATTATGACGTGCAATCCTTTTGACCCTGTTGTCATCACGTAGGTATTAACATGCAATTCGTCAAAAAATTTTTTAATTTCTAGCGCTCCTTCCCTCGCCAGTTTAAACTTACCCATGGGTGGATCCAGGTCAAAAATTATTTTGTCGGGTTTGTACAAATCCTTTTTCCTGCTTAGCCAAGGATGAAGGGAAATGCATGCTTTGTTGGCCAGGAATAATAAGGTAGATAATTTGTTGCAGTTCACATAAATTCCTTTTGATTTGGTCTTTTGGTGAACTTCCACATCTATCCTGTCAATCCAGGGTGGAAAATATTTCGGAACTTCTTTTTGGTAAAATTTGTGATGGTCAATCCCATTGGGGAATCGCTGCAACATCACGGGCCTGTCATTTAAATGTGGTAAAATGTTTTCAGAGATGTTATAATAGTAGTCAATCACATCGCTTTTAACCAGTTCATCGCCCGGGAACATGGTTTTGTTTTCATTGGAAAGTTTTACCTTAACATCCTTTAGTACAATTGATGACATATGATTAATTTTAAGTTAGTTAGTTAAGACTCTACCATTACTTTATCATGTATCCACTGGTAGATTTTTTCAGTATCTTCTTTTCGGCATAATTCTGTACCGGGAGTCATAGTAGCTGCCGTTCCGGAAGCTACCCCGTATTGCACTGCATCCTTGTGCGAAAAGCCGTTTACCAACCCATAAACAATGCCGGCAACCATGGAATCTCCAGCACCGACTGGACTATTTTTTTTAACTGTCGGGGACAGGTAATAAGCAATTTGATTTTCATCGGCAAACATAGCTCCCTTGGCTCCCATGGAAACTACAATTACCTGGGATTGTCCTTCTTTTATGGCTTTTTCAGCATATTGTTCCTGCTCCATGGCGGTCACTTCTTCTACCCCCATCAAGGAAGCCAACTCGTTCAAGTTTGGCTTCACGAGGAAAAGATTTTTGCCCGTGGCCTTTGTCAAACCTTCACCTGATGTATCAAGAATAAATTTGGCGTTTTTTCGTGCGGATATTTCTCCTACCATGGCGTAAAAATCCGTGGGCACCCCGGGAGGCAAACTACCACTTGCCACAATAAATTCGGGAGACTCATCCAAATTCTCCAATTTTAGAAGCAGGTTTTTCCATTCTTCTTCTTTCGCAGGGGAACCCGGCATTCCAAAACGATACATTTGGTTGATCGATTCATCTTGAACTATTATGTTTTCACGAGTTTCCCCGCTTATTTCGACCGGGTCGGTAGTAATCCCCTCTTCTTCCAAAAGTTTATTTAGCTTTTTACCAGTAGCTCCACCGGAAAAGAAAATGGCAGTAGAATCAACTCCTAATTTTTTCAATGCCCTGGACACGTTGATACCGCCTCCACCAGGTTCTTCACGAGGATCTTGGCAACGAATCTTTTTCCCGGGTAAAACAATTCCTGCTTGCACATTTTTATCTACAGATGGATTAAGTGTAATGGTTACTATTTTCATGAAAATATCTATTTTATATTTAATGATTCCCGCAATTACTTCGTGAGTTCCCCCTTTGATCTAGGTGCTTTTCCTGTAAAAAATTAAGCCTGCATCTCATGCTCTTGCTCAACAGGAACTTCCTCTGATACGGTTTTTACCATTTGGCTTGCATATCCCCATTCATTGTCATACCATCCAATAATTTTTACCAGGTCGCCATCCACCACTTGTGTCATATCCAAATCAATGATGGATGCACTTGGATTTTTAATGATATCCGATGAAACGATCATATCTGCCGATGTAGTCAAAACTCCCTTGTACCTGTCATTCTCAGATTCTCTCTTGAAAATTTCATTGATCTCTTCCTTGGAAGTTGCCCGTTCTGTGACAAATACAAGATCTGCCACTGATCCCGCGGGTACAGGAACCCTCATAGCAATACCATCAAATTTTCCCTGGTATTGGGGAAGGGCCTTGATGGTAGCATTGGCAGCACCAGTAGTTGTAGGAACAATATTCATAGCGCCGGCTCTCCCGCGACGCATCTTTTTATGGGGAGCATCCACAATTGCTTGGCTGGATGTATAAGCATGAATGGTTGTCATAATGGCTTTCTTGATTCCCACTGTTCTACCCAGTATTTCCACGATTGGAGTAATACAATTGGTGGTACAACTAGCACAAGAAAAAGCTTTTTCATCGCCTGGCGAATTTACACCATGAACTACTGTCATCGTCTCGGGACTTTTGGATGGAGCAGAAAGGACAGCTTTCTCGGCCCCTGCCTTCAAATGTTTCTCCAGTCCTTCTTGGTTGGTGAAAATCCCCGTGCATTCAAATACCACCTGTACACCTAAATCTCTCCAAGGAAGTTGTTCGGGATCTTTTTCTTGCAAAACCGGGATTTTTTTCCCACCAATAACTAAATTATTTTCTTCTGCCTTTACTTCTTTTTCATAAACACCATAAACTGAATCAAATTTTAGCAGGTAAGCAAGATTTTCGGTAGGAACCAAATCATTCACTACTACCAGTTCCATCCCGGGATTATCTATAATTATTTTTAATGCTGCACGGCCAATACGACCCAAGCCATTAATTGCTACTTTTTTCATGTTATCTTATTTTTATTTTAGGTAATGATTAAACATTCGGGATTTACTAAGTTTTTCCCGGCACCTATATATTATGCTTTTTCTCATCGTGTGGAAATATTTGCTTAATTGGAGAAATTTGTACTCAAATTTCTCCAATCTACAACCTACTTAAGCATTTACTTTTTGTTCCTCGAACAATTTCGCAATGGATTCCGGTAATTGATCTTTCAGGTGACCTACTTCTCCTTCAGATAAATACTTCCCTGTTAAAGAAGACAATACAATTCGCACAATTTCCTGGGTAGACTTATCCCAACTAAATTCTGTTTCACCATACTTGGCTTGTTCTTCCTCCACGTGTTTAGTGAATTCCTGGATGTTTTTAAGCCTTAAAGGCTTTTCAATGGACTTCCATTCATCCACGTAAATAGCTTTCAAAAACATGGGTAGTTGGGCAAGCAGATCCAATGATTCGTTGATGGTGATCCTGTCTCTCAGTGAATGTAATACTGCTCTTAAAATAATTTCTGTCCTCCCGATTTCCTCGGGATGTCCTAGATCTTTCGCTAGCTTGTGAACGTAAGCTTTTGCTTCATTTGCATATTTGTCAAAATTCAATGCCATAACTAAAGTTTAATGGTTATACAATATTTAAATTTTCTTATAACATTTTGAAAAAATCTTGCCAAACTTAGGTGGCCTATGTACCAAATTAAAAAATGGTTATTATTTATAATACACGGGACTAAAAAATTCAAAAACATAACGCACAGCAATAAAATATTACTTACTGATTATCTGCAACATATCCGTTTTTAAACGTTTATAAACGGTTATAAACGATTATAAACATTTACTATACGAATTTACCGTTCAAGGCCACTTTTCTTTGCAATGTCAACATTCGAGAAACAAATCAAATTATGTTTAACTATTAAAATTTAGAATCATGAAAAATTTAAAAAACAGTGTCCAGTTAATTGGTAGATTAGGAAAAGATCCGGTAATTATAAACTTAGACGGTAACAAGACTTTAGCTAAATTCTCCTTGGCTACAACAGAATATTTTAAAAATAAAAATGGGGAAAAAAGCTTCCATACCACTTGGCATAATATAGTTACCTGGGGTAAAACAGCTTTGATAGCGGAAAAATTTCTTGAAAAAGGAAAAGAAATAGCACTGACAGGTAAATTGGTACACAGAACTTATGCCGACAAAAACGGGATGACCAAGTATTCTACCGAAATTGTAGCCAACGAACTGGTTATGATTGGATCAAAAAAGTAATTAACCAAAAAGGGCTATTCATCTTTGGAATAGCCCTTTAATAATTTTTTACTCAAAATGATCGCTGGTATCTGGCGGTTTTTGTTTTTTTCGGAACATATCTCTCAACATTTTAATGATAGGACCATCCCTTGGAATAACTTTATCCAAAAAAGCTGGTTCATCGGTAAAATCCTCACATTCCAATTCGGACAATAAATCACTATCCACTGGATCAAATTTAGCCGAGGTATACTCTTTAAATTTATCATCCCGGTTCATTTTCTTCATAAAAGCAGCCCAAATAGGAATGGTTATTATTTATAATACACGGGACTAAAAAATTCAAAAACATAACGCACAGCAATAAAATATTACTTACTGATTATCTGCAACATATCCGTTTTTAAACGTTTATAAACGGTTATAAACGATTATAAACATTTACTATACGAATTTACCGTTCAAGGCCACTTTTCTTTGCAATGTCAACATTCGAGAAACAAATCAAATTATGTTTAACTATTAAAATTTAGAATCATGAAAAATTTAAAAAACAGTGTCCAGTTAATTGGTAGATTAGGAAAAGATCCGGTAATTATAAACTTAGACGGTAACAAGACTTTAGCTAAATTCTCCTTGGCTACAACAGAATATTTTAAAAATAAAAATGGGGAAAAAAGCTTCCATACCACTTGGCATAATATAGTTACCTGGGGTAAAACAGCTTTGATAGCGGAAAAATTTCTTGAAAAAGGAAAAGAAATAGCACTGACAGGTAAATTGGTACACAGAACTTATGCCGACAAAAACGGGATGACCAAGTATTCTACCGAAATTGTAGCCAACGAACTGGTTATGATTGGATCAAAAAAGTAATTAACCAAAAAGGGCTATTCATCTTTGGAATAGCCCTTTAATAATTTTTTACTCAAAATGATCGCTGGTATCTGGCGGTTTTTGTTTTTTTCGGAACATATCTCTCAACATTTTAATGATAGGACCATCCCTTGGAATAACTTTATCCAAAAAAGCTGGTTCATCGGTAAAATCCTCACATTCCAATTCGGACAATAAATCACTATCCACTGGATCAAATTTAGCCGAGGTATACTCTTTAAATTTATCATCCCGGTTCATTTTCTTCATAAAAGCAGCCCAAATAGGAAGTGCTGTCACTCCTCCTTGTCCCAATGACAAATTCCTGAAATGAATTTTAGGCGATTCTGCCCCTACCCATGCACCGGCAACTATACTAGGTGTAAAACCTATAAACCACCCATCGGCTTGATTTTGTGAAGTCCCTGTCTTACCAGCAACATCCCCTGTAAAACCATGTTTACTTCTCAAATAAAAACCTGTTCCGCGGTTAATGACACCTTCTAACATTACCCGGACCTGGTTAGCTACTTCTCCCGGTATAACTTGTTTCATTTCATGATCCGGCTCGAATTTTTTAAGCACGTTTCCATAACGATCCGTTATTTTTAACAAGTAAACGGATTCTAGTGGCACACCCTGTTTTACAAATGCTGAATAAGCAGTAACCATATCCTTCAACGATATATCTGCAACTCCCAAAGCCAAGGATGGGACTTTAGGTAACTCGGAATTTATTCCCAAATCGTGCGCCAAATCCCTTACTTGATCAATGCCTGCTTCCATTATGAGTTGTATGGAAACCGTGTTCACTGAATTTACAAGAGCCCCTTGCACGGAGTACCTCCCCCCATATTCTCGATCGGCATTCCGAGGATTCCATCCCTCGTATTCCTCGTACACGATGCTATCATTGTCATAATAA
>CAZOSQ010000079.1:0-433 GCA_964582245.1 uncultured Bacteroidales bacterium
AAAGTTCTGTATTTAGATGGAGATACTCTTGTATTAGATAATCTAGAAAATTTATATCAAATGGAGATAACAGATTATTATTCTGCCGCGGCAAAAGAAACAGCTTCTTTGACCAATCCACAGCATTTAATTGATTTAAATATATCAAAACAATCTTTTTATTTTGGCGCAGGGATAATGTTGATGAACCTTAAATTGTTAAGAGAAAATAATGTAATGACTAAATTTAGAAAATTTATTAAAGAAAAACCTCAACTTATTAAATGGTCGGATCAGGATGTTTTAAATGCATGTATTTGGGAAAAAATTAAATATCTTCATCCTAAATACAATTTTAATTTTTGGTGTGAATCCGATTTAGCAATAAAGGTATTTGGAAAAAAAGAATACCATGAAGCCTATAAAAATCCTTCTATTATACATTATATAGGAA
>CAZOSQ010000079.1:443-7760 GCA_964582245.1 uncultured Bacteroidales bacterium
AAGCCTTGGCATTATGTTAGTATCCATCCCCGAAAAAAAGACTGGTGGTTTTACCTTAAACAGTCTCCAGTGAAATACTACAAACCAAAAGACAAAACCATAAAAAACATAATTACATTACCTATCAGAGAAATTATTAAATTTATTAAACCTAGGCTTACACTCAGGTTTAAGCAGGAAATCGGAAAGTTTATTCCTTTGATGTTAAAAAAACCTTTTAAAAATATTTTATTTAAAACATCTTGAATCGAAAATTGGCTATAAAACCAACATCCTCTATTAACTAAAAAATAAAAATATGAATCAAGAGTACAGTCCTTTATTAGGAAAATGCTCTGAAATAGATGAAATAGAATCTTTAGAAAGCAGCATAATAATAAGGAATTATATTAATGAACTAGGAATTGATGTCTCACCTTATTTTAATAAAAAACCTAAATACAAAATTAAATTATGCAAAAAATCAGGATTCAGGTTTTATGATCCACTCTCCTTGGCAGGTGATAGTTCATTTTATGAAAAATTACAAAAATTACAAAACAACTATTATACTGCCATTAGACCGGAATTTATAATAGCTAAAAAATACATTAAAAAAAATGCTAAAGTTCTAGATGTAGGGTGTGGAAAAGGGTATTTCTTAGATTACATAAAAGATATAACAAAAAATTTATCTGGTATTGAATATTATGAAGAGGCTATTAAAGTTAATATAAAAAAAGGTTATAACTGTTATAATATACCAATAGAAAGATTTGGATTAGAACATGTGAACAAATTTGATGTTGTCACAGCATTCCATGTATTGGAACATATTCCTAATCCAAACTCCTTTTTAAATGCAGCTATTCACCTCCTTAATGAAAATGGAATTTTGATTATTGCAACTCCAAATTCTATTCAATATACTTATGATAAATATCATCCATTAAATAATCCCCCTCATCATATAAATCTTTGGAATAAAAATTCTTTAAAAAAATTAGACCTCTTTTTTAATTTAGAAAGTATTAAAGTTGTAGATTTAAAAAGCATTCCCGTTGACTATAGAAAAATCAAAGCTTTTTTAAATATTAATTTGTCAGATTTAATGTTGCTGAGAATCTTTTTGAAAATAATTTTCTCTCCATTTTTAGAAGGGGATGTTTTAATTGGAATATACAAAAAGAAAAAGAATATACTTCCAGAATAAAGTAAAATTATGAAACATCCATGATTGTGTAACACAAATACGCATGAAAATAAAGTACTTTTCGTTTTGTATCGAACAAAACAAAAAGTATATGGGAAAAGAGCAAGATTGAAATTAGGAGAATTCAATTTTTTAAATTTTAAAGAAGCTTATTTAAAAATAAAAAAATGAACATAATATACTTACGCACGGTTTATTGGTTTAACCTCAAATCCGGAGGATCTGTTGGACATACTTCAGGAGTTATAAATGCCTTGAAAAAGAAGCACAATGTACGAATAATCAGTAATGATAAATTATTCAATGTTAAACATCCCGTTGAGATTATTCAGCCGGTTAAATTGCTCTTGATCCCCGACCAGTTAAATGAAATATTTTACAATTTTAAAATAACAAGAAAGTTAAAGGATATTTCAAATATTGATTTCATTTATCACAGATACTCGGGATTTTCTAATTGCGGGGCAAAACTAAGCAAAAAGCATTCTGTCCCCCTTGTTCTTGAATTCAATTCTTCCGAAGTATGGAAATTAAAAAATTGGCAGGCAAAAAGAAATCCTTTTTTAGATTTCATTATCAAAGCTTTTAAACTTTTGGTATTATTACCGATTGCAAAAAGAAACGAAAATCTTAATTTACGCCAAGCCTCTTTAATCGTTGTCGTCTCCAATGTATTAAAAGAAAATTTAATAGAACAAGGGATCAATAGTGAAAAAATATTGGTTAATCCTAATGGCATAGATATAGATGAATTTAATCCCGGTTTAGAAAAAGATGATAGGCTCGAAAAAAAAATGGGTTTAAAAGGATATTTTGTTTTTGGATTTATCGGAACATTTGGATATTGGCACGGGATAATAGAATTCGCCGAGGCAATAATTGATTTTTTTACAAATCATCCCGATTTGACACGTAAAATAAAATTCCTTTTAATCGGGAATGGAGTCCTTTTCAACGAAGTCAAAAAAATAATTGACAGGTCCGCATTCTCAAAAAACGTGGTGTTTACTGGAGAAGTTGAGCAATATAAAGCTCCCGGATATCTTACACTCTGTGATGTGCTCGTTTCTCCACACAAGCCAAATAAAGATGGAACCAAGTTTTTTGGAAGCCCCACGAAACTCTTTGAATACATGGCGCTTGGCAAACCAATTATTGCCAGTGACCTGGATCAAATCGGGGAAATATTAGAACATGAAAAAACAGCCTTCCTGGTTGAACCCGGAAACATTAAGGAATTAAGCAATGCCCTTTATAAATTATTTCATAACTTTGAAAAGTATAAAAAAATGGGGCAACAATCGTTCTATGAAGTTTCAACAAAATATACTTGGGAACACCATGTAACAAAAATTCTTGATAAACTTGATGAACTTCGATAAATACACTATATTTTTTATTATCAAACAACCTCCGATCCTGCTTTTTAAGAGGGGATGGCGTGCTTTAAAGGAAAAAGTCCGGAAAACAGATACTTGGGAAAAAGCATGTGAATCAATCCCTGCACTGCAACCTGGCCTTTTAAATATCAATGATCTAAAAACAAAGGGGCTGGAAAAAGAGATAATTGAATATCATGTTAAAAATTTCCTTGACCATCGCTTCAACCTGCTGGGAAGCGGTTGGGTCAAATATAATTTTTCGGCAAGACCCGTAGGTTTTTTAGGGGTATACTTTGATAATTATCGGAAATTTCAAAATTGTTCTAAAGAAACTGTTTTTTCCAAAATACTTGGTTCTCAACAGTTAAAAGAAGTCCAAGCTATTCTTGAAAACCTGAACAATGATTACTGCCTGATTGATTGGCAAAAGGATGTTAAAAGTGGTTTTCGATGGGATGAAAAAATACCCTCCAACAAGCAAAATAAACTAACAAGAAAAGGTGCTGACATAAAGGGGCCATGGGAAACCGCACGATTACAGTTTTTGCCCCAAATGGCAATTTTTGCCAAGGTTCTTCCCCATTATAAAGAAAAAATACTGGAGGAATTCAAAAATGTAGTTAATGATTTTATCATCCATAACCCCATCGGTTATGGTGCGAATTGGATGTCCACCATGGATGTTTCTATAAGAGCTGTTAACCTCGTTATTGCTTACGATTTGTTTTTCCAGGTTGATGATTTTAAAATTCTTGATATATCATTTAAGAAAGAAATAGAAGAGTCTATCTACCAGCATGCCCTTTATATAGTGAATCATTTGGAATATTCAGAGATTAATACCAACAACCACTACCTGAGTAATATCTGCAGTTTACTTATTTTAGCAGCTTACATGCAAAGTAACGACCAGGTAGATAAATGGCTTCTTTTTGCTATCCAACAACTCCATTTGGAGGTGAAAAAACAATTCAATCCTGATGGGAGTTCTTTTGAAGCATCAACCTCATACCACCGTCTTTCCACGGAAATGTTAGTTTATGCAACCGCTTTTTTATCTACAATTTCAGAAAGCAGGATAGAAGGATTAAAAAAAATATCTTCAAAAGAATGGAAACACGTGCCTAAGATTAAGTTTTTCAACGGAAATATAAATTTGACCTTCCTAGTTGAGAAATTATATAAAGCATCAGTTTTCACGAAAAAAATAACTGCTCCAAGTGGATCAATCGTACAAATAGGAGATAATGATAGTGGACGCTTTTTAAAGTTTACACCCGTTGGAAGATTTATTAATCCGGGGGAGGCAGGAAAAATGTATAAAAATTTAAAAGGTTACTTGAAAATTCTTCCCGTTAGTTTTTCATGGCATTGGGAGGAAAATGAGCTTGATCATTCAAGCCTTGTTAGTAGCGTTAACGCATTTTTTCTTGATATGCACGAGCATGCTGACCTCGAGTTTTCGATTATTAAATCCATTTTAAAAAATAAAACATTTGCACCCCCCCTTGCTTCCTATAATCATCTATTTACCAAGATTATGAAGCATCCTAAGAAATTAAAATACCATGAAGAAACTGTTCTTCCACTCGAAAAAGAATTAGACTTGGAAAAGGTTAATGTCTCTTTTTTTGAAAATTTCGGGTTGGCAATATTATCTTCAAATGATTTTTTCTTTACTTTTTTTGCCGGTCCAAATGGTCAAAACGGCATGGGAGGTCATTCTCATAATGATAAACTTAGCGTTACTATTTATGAAAATGGAAAGTGGAAATTAATTGACCCGGGCACTGCAGTCTATAGTTCTTTTCCCGCATTGCGAAATGAATTTAGAAGTGTAAAGAAACATAATGTTCCAATACATGAAGATGGTGAGCAGGACAAATGGTCAACAAAAGGTAATGGTTTATTTCACTTAGTGGACAGGCATGAATGCAAGTTCCTTGAAGTAGGGCAAAATAAAATAGTTGCCTATTTAAAATATGCTAATATTCACCATATCCGCGAAATTATTTTACATCAAAAAAAAATTATTTTTCGAGACTATTCAAATAAAATTTTTGAACAAAATTTCGTTTATGATGGTGAAGTTTCAAATGGATACGGTAAAATTTTAATAAATTTCAATGAATTCAATAAAAACAATTAGTTTCAAAATAATTTGAATATCTTGCATTGAAAAACTAAAAATAGGTAAATCATCTGTTTTTAGAAAGCACTGGAACATCCTACACGTGGATGTTTTCCTTAATACCTTATTAAATTAAATTCTATACCGATGAAAATAAATATTAATTGGTCCAATTTTAAAATTTATTTTATAGCTTTAATAAGTTTTGTAGTTGTAATCTATTTATATTTCCCACCGCTTCTTGAAGGTGAGGTTATTGACGCCCATGACAAAATTACTGCTACAGGGATGGCCCAGGAGGGCATGAAATATAAAGAAGAAACCGGTAAATTGCCATTATGGACGGGAACCATGTTTTCGGGCATGCCCTCTTATTTTATTGCAGCACCGGATTACCAAAATTTAATACCTTCTGTTACCTCTCTTACTAAATGGATTGTAGCTTATCCTGTTAATACCCTGCTTATCGCGATGATATCCTTCTTCATTCTCATGATGGTATTCAAAACAAATAAGTGGCTAGCTATTGCTGCTTCCATAATTTATGCTTTTTCGACCATGTATATTATCCTTCTTGGGGCAGGACATAACACCAAATTAATAGCCATATCCATTATGCCTTTGATGGTTGCTGGAATCGTGCTGGGATTCAGGAGAAAATACTTACCAGCATTTGTTCTTTTATCACTCGCGGTCGTGTGGGAATTATATGCTGCCCATTATCAAATGACCTATTACATAATCATATTCCTGCTGATAATGGTTTTAATAGAAGGTATTTATTCCCTGGGCTTTGGAAAAAGTGGGGAAAAAAGAATTTACCTAAAAGCCATTGTAATTTTTGCTCTTTCAGGAATTTTGGCTTTTGGTGTTTTCTTTTCACGTTTATGGAGCGAATATGATTATTCTAAGTTTTCTACCCGTGGAGGATTAGAATTATCAAAGGATGCAACAGAAAAAACTTCAGGCCTTGACAAAAGCTATATCTTAAGTTACAGCTATGATATCCCGGAAGCATTTTCAGCATTTATTCCTAGAATAAAAGGTGGAGGAATGCAAGAAAATATTGGTGAAAACTCTAAAACCTATGAATTTCTAGAAAGTAGGGCCGGTAAAAAAACCGCTAAACAAATTGCATCCAATGCCCCTTTATATTGGGGAGAACAACCTATTGCCAGTGGCCCTTTCTATTTTGGTGCCATTATTGTTTTCTTGTTCGTTTTCTCCATGTTTGTATTGGGTAAAAAAGAAAAATGGATATTTGGTTCCATCGTGGGTATCTCTTTTTTATTTTCTCTTGGGAGCCATTTTGAATTAATGTCGCACTTTCTCCTGGATTATGCTCCCTTATACAATAAATTTCGTGACGTTAAAATGATCGTTGTCATCCAACATTTGGCCATTGCAATAGCCGGAACACTGGCTCTTAATAAAATATTTTTTTCTGATTACAATAAAGCCACGGCCCTTAAAAATCTTAAACTATCTTTTTATGTCTTTGGCGGGATTGTTTTTGCTTTTGTTCTATTTCCAGGTCTTGCCGGCAATTTCTCCGGGTCAAACGACCAACAATATATACAAGCAGGATGGCCACAGGAACTTATTGATAAACTCATGGAAGACAGGAAAAGAATTGTTAGAATAGATGCATTCAGGACATTTATTTTTATTTCCTTGATGTCAATAACCATCTGGCTTACCATTAAAAATAAATTAAAAATCACTTACGCGATTCTCACCTTCGGGTTATTAAGTATCATAGACCTATGGACAATTAATAAAAGATACCTTGACAATGAAGATTTCAGCAGCCCAAAAAAAATAGAAAATCAATATTTTTCCAAATCAATAGCCGATAAAGCAATTCATGACGATACAGACATTCATTACCGGGTTTTGAACCTTAACAATCCATTTAATGATGCTAGCACATCATTTTATCATAAATCCATTGGTGGATATCATGGGGCTAAAATGGGTCGGTACCAAGAATTAATTGAAAATAACCTAAGCCCGGAAATATCACTTATCATGCGTAATGCTCAAGAAAATAACTCTATAAATCCAAGTCTTTTTCAAAAATTATCCACTATCAATATGCTAAATACTAAGTATATTATTGGAAACCCGGCTACAGCACCTATTGTAAACCCGTATGCAAATGGTGCGGCTTGGTTTGTTGATACTATATTATGGGCAAGTAATCCAGATGAAGAAATAAACACCTTGAAAAAAATAAATACAAAAAATCAAGTTGTCAGTGATGAAAAATTCAAGCCCATAGTGAATACTCCTACCCCTGACTCTATTCAGGGTATCATTGAATTAATTTCCTATTCACCAGATACTTTAAAATATAGATCCAAATCCAAATCAAGCCAAATTGCTGTTTTTTCGGAAATTTATTACCCCAAGGGTTGGAATGCTTATATTGATGGGGTTAAAACTGATTATTTTAGGGCTAATTACGTCCTAAGAGCCATGGTCATCCCTGGAGGTGACCATGAAATTGAATTTCGATTCGAACCTGCATCTTTTTACGCGGGAAATAAAATTTCCTTAACTTCTTCAATCATTTTATTAGTAGTTATTGGAGGATATTTTGCGTATTC
>CAZOSQ010000079.1:7770-10770 GCA_964582245.1 uncultured Bacteroidales bacterium
ATTTAATAGGTCATAATTTATATTTACCTAGGTGGAAATGATCCACCTAGGTAATTTAATCAAATAACCAACTTAAATTATCAAGGAAAGCAAATCATTTTTTTCTTACAGGATACGCAAAATCGGGTTTTATTTCCTTCAAGGGTCTCATCACAAACTCCCTCTCGTGCATCCTCGGGTGCGGGATTTGTAATTCCTCGTCATCAATCACCAGGTCATCATATAACAAGATATCTATATCAATCACCCTATCTTCATATCTTTTCGTGGAACGTTTCCTGCCCATTTTTTCTTCTAGCTTCCTGATTTGATCAAGTAATTCCCAAGGGGTTAAACTTGTTTCTATATAAACCACTTTATTCAAAAAGTAATTTTCGCTCTCAAATCCAACAGGTGCGGTTTCTACAGTTAAAGATGATTTACCTATTTTCCCGCATTTCTCTTCGATAAGCTGTCCTGCTTTCCTTAAATTCTCCTCCCGGTTTCCCAAGTTAGTTCCTAGACCCAGATAAACTTTATGCATAAGAAATAATGTATTTTTAATCTAAAATTGATTATAATCTTTTTATATTTACAATGTTTTTTAATCCATTTGTAAAATAAACTGTTATTGATTAAAAAAGTAAATGCAATGAAGAATTTTTTTAGGACCGTCTTAGCAACGATAGTAGGATTAATCATTTTTAACATCCTATTATTTCTCCTGTTTCTTATCTCTATTGGCATAATTTCAACGGCCGTTTCATTTGGTAAAAGGATACAACCAGTACAATCAAATTCAATTTTGCACTTAACACTAGATTATCCAATCGAAGACCGGGTACAAGATACTCCATTGTCTCAGTTTGAATTCACCGGAACAAAACTGGAACAAAAGTTTGGGTTAAATGAAATCTTGAAAATGATTGAAAAAGCTAAAAACGATGAAAAAATAACCGGGATTTACCTAGAAGTAGATAACCTTCAATCTAACATGGCTAATATAGAAGAAATAAGAAATTCGCTGCTAGACTTCAAGGAATCGGGTAAATTTATAATAAGTTCCAGTAGTACCTATATGCAACCCAGTTATTACTTGGCTACAGCGGCAGATTCCATATACATGAACCCTTCCGGTTTATTAACTTTTGTCGGATTAAGTTCACAAGTACTGTTTTTTAAAAAAGCCATGGAAAAATTAGGAATAGAAGCCGAAATTTTTCGTCATGGGCAATACAAAAGTGCGGTTGAACCTTTCATGTATAAAGAGCTTAGTGAAGATAATGAACGACAACTCACCGTATTGCTTGGAACCATTTGGAAACATATGCTTAACGGTATTGGTAAGCAAAGAAACATACCTATAGATAATTTACAAAGTTTAGCAGAGAATCTCACCATCAATACCCCGGGAGTAGCATTACAAAATAACTTGGTGGACGGGTTACTATACCAAGATCAAGTTTTTGAAATCCTTAAATCTTTATCAGGCATTACTGAGAAAAAACAATCCCCCAGGCTGGTTACCTTGGATAAGTATTATCTATTAGAAGGTGCTGGAAGAAAACCTGTTACAGAAAATAAACTGGCTGTCATATATGCACAGGGTCCCATTGTTCTTGGTGAAGGAAACTTTGATGAAATAGGTGCTAAAAAAATGGCTAGGACTATACGCCAAGCTAGGAAAGATTCAACCGTAAAAGCGATTGTTTTTAGAGTTAATTCCGGTGGGGGTAGTGCCATTGCTTCAGAAGTTATCTGGCGTGAACTATTACTAGCTCAAAAAGAAAAGCCTGTCATTGCATCCTTAGGTGGAGTGGCGGCATCGGGTGGGTATTATATTGTAACACCAGCTGATACAATTGTTTCCGAAACAAGTACAATAACAGGATCCATCGGGGTATTCGGGATCCTAATCAATGCCAGTCAATTCTTGGAAGAAAAAATTGGGATTACTTCTGACATGGTAAAAACAGCAAAACATGCTGATCTAGGAAATGTTTTTCGCCCCGTTTCTGAATTCGAGGCCAAAATCATTCAGCAGTCAATTGATACGATCTATTGGCAGTTTGTGACAAGAGTGGCAGAAGGACGTAACATGGATACCGGTAAGGTAAATGAAATAGCAGGAGGTCGTATCTGGAGTGGCGCAGATGCCGAAGAAATAGGGCTTGTTGATTTAATTGGAGGATTGGATGAATCTATCAAAATTGCAGCCTCCAAGGCTGGACTGGAAGAATATTCCATAATAAATTTGCCTCGATACGAAAATATCATCAGCCGACTATTGAGGGATATATCCAGCGATATGAAAACTAGAACATTAAAAAACGAACTGGGCGAGAATTATATATACTATAGAACATTGAAATCCTTGATTAAGTCTCATGGTATCCAAATGAGAATGGATTATGATATTTCTATTGAATAAGACTAAGATTTAAGGAACTTTCCCTTTTTTAAAAATTTATTAAAACTATGATTGATCAAATAAATGAAACTGTTTCTTTTCTGCATGAGAAAGGAATTTCCAATCCTGAAGTTGGAATCGTACTAGGAACAGGATTAGGCAAACTAGTGAATGAAATTTCTATCGAACAAACCTTACTTTACACGGAAATCCCTCATTTTCCCATGGCAACAGTTGAATGCCATTCGGGTAAACTTATTTATGGCAGCCTGAAAGGTAAAAAAGTATTGGCCATGCAAGGACGGTTTCATTATTACGAGGGATACTCGATGCAACAAGTTACGTTTCCTATAAGGGTAATGAAGTTGCTAGGCATTAAATTGTTATTACTCTCAAATGCTTGTGGATCCATGAACCTGGACATCAAAAAAGGAGATCTAATGTTAATAGATGATCATATCAACCTGTTAGGAGATAACCCGCTTATTGGATCCAATTATGACGCTTTGGGATCGAGGTTCCCGGATATGAGTCAACCTTATTCTAAAGATATCAATAACCAGTTGAAAAATGTTGCCAAGGAAGAAGGAATTACTTTGCACGAGGGGGTA
>CAZOSQ010000080.1:0-10748 GCA_964582245.1 uncultured Bacteroidales bacterium
GAACAAGGATGAAAATAACCTTCATGGATGTTCCATGTGACCTTAATATATAAAATTATTTACACATGAAAAATGATGAAAATTCACAACAGAATGAAACTTCGATAGCCACTTTTGGTGGTGGATGTTTTTGGTGCATTGAAGCGGTATTCCAGCGTCTAGAAGGAGTTACATCGGTTTATCCTGGATATTCAGGAGGAGAAAATCCAAATCCAACCTATAGGGAAGTTTGTTCGGGTACTACTGGACACGTGGAAGTTGTCCAAATAAAATATGATCCGGGTGTAATAACATTTAAGGAATTATTAGAAGTTTTTTTTGAAGTACATGATCCAACCACGTTGAACAGGCAAGGAAATGATGTAGGGACTCAATATAGATCTGTCATCTTTTATCATGATTCATCACAGCAAAAAGATGCAGAAGATTTTATAAGGGATCTTGAATTAACAGGAAAATTTGATCGCCCCATAGCGACAGAAGTTGAACCCTTGGAAAATTTTTATAAGGCCGAAGCATATCACCAGGATTATTACAACTCTAATCTACATAAACCTTATTGCCAGTACATTATAAAACCTAAGATTAAAAAATTGGAACAGTTATTCCAAGATAAACTGGATTGACCCAGGTACATCAAACTTTCTGGTATTCAAATTTGATTTTACTCATTTCACAAAGTAATTTACCGGCTTCTAGCATACCATCGTCATCAGATTGGTATTTCCATATAATATCAATAGCATTGCTTGTATCCTCTATTTCCTTGCATTTTTTCAATAGGAGCAAAAGCATTTTTATGGAAGCGGTATTAATAGAAATAAAATTCAATATAATAGTGGTTTTTTTATTAGGATCCTTTACATATATATCGAGCCATTCTAATAAAGGGTCATAAAATAAACTTACGTTTTCCGGTCGGGAAATTCCTTTAATTTCAAAGTAGTTCCTAAATGGATCGAAAGTTATCTCGGGGCATGTTCCTGTGGCTTTTCTACAAAATATTTCCATAATAAATCAAAATTATTATTACTTGTTTATGATTTAAAATTCTTCAAGTAATCTTGTACCATCTCCAATATCAGCAATATAAAAATCTGCTTTCAAGCCGGTTTTTTCTTGGTAGATTTTTCCTATTTTTTCACGAAAGGAATCAATAAATTCTTCTTTAACCAAGCTTACCGTGCAGCCTCCAAAGCCAGCACCTGTCATCCTGGAACCAATAACTCCATCAAGGTTCTTAGCTCCATCAACTAGCGTATCAAGTTCATTACCAGTTACTTCATAATCGTTCTTCAATGATTCATGAGATTGAAACATCAATTCACCGAACTTATGAAGATCGGAATTTTTTAAATAATATACGGCATCAAGCACTCTTTTATTCTCCGAAATTACATGCTTTGCCCTATTATAGATTATTTCTCCTGGAATACGTTCCCGGATGGATTCAAATTTATCAAAACTTATTTCACTTAAATTCCGCAAGTTGTTTCCAAGATACTTCAAGGCTTTTTCACATTCACTCCTTCTTTCGTTATATTTGGATTCTGCCAATCCTCTTTTTTTATTCGAGTTGGTAACAACTAACTTGTATCCTTTTATTTCAACAGGTACTAGCTCATATTCAAGAGTATCACAATTTAAAAAAATAGCTTTTCCCTTTTGTCCCATTCCAACTGCAAATTGATCCATTATGCCACAATTCACCCCGATAAATTCATTTTCAGATCTTTGAGCTAATTTTACCAGGTCTAATATACTAAGATTTGAACTAAGAAAATCGTTTAAAGCGAATGCAGTAACCATTTCCATAGAAGCTGATGAAGATAAACCCGCACCACTTGGAATATTTCCTGAATAAAGTAATTCTAGACCTTTTATACCATATCCTAATTTTTTGAATTGATCTATAACTCCCAAAGGGTAATTAACCCATTCTGAACCCTGTTTTTTTTCTAGCTGACTCGGCTTGATACTAGCTTCATATTGGAAATTAGTGGTTTTAAATCTTATTTCTTCACCTTCATGTTCACGCACTAATAAATAGGTTCCATAATTTAGAGCACATGGAAAAACATATCCTCCATTATAATCAGTATGCTCACCCATAAGATTTACCCTTCCAGGAGAAAAATACACTTTAATTTTATTAGAGTTACTACCATAAAATTCTTGAAAAGTGTTTTTTAAACCAATTAAATCCATTTCATTATGATTATTAATTGTTCTAAACTGTTAAAAATATCATTATCAAATTATTAATTCGTAATAATAATTTGATATCCTGTGCAAATTTATAAAAATATTTCATTAACAGAAACATTCATTTTTTCCCTTGTACATGACTAATAATCTAAAAATTCTCATATAAATATTTTATTGTTAATAGCTTATATGTTTGTGTTAGTAAGAATTTACTAAAAAAATAATGTAATTAACTGAAAATCAATGTGTGATTTTTTTATAACCTACAGGTAATAACATGAACACCAAGGTCAATTTTAAAATCATAAGAAATGGAATTTGGCGCATTAAATTTGTAGCAGCATTTACTTGCTCTTTGAATAATTTATAATTGCCCAAGATTTGAGTTCTAATGCTAAATTCGAATCAAACTTGAAAAGAAAATATTGCATACCACACAAATCTGGCAAAGTTTTAAAGAATAAGATATGATATACCCAAAAGGGTTTTTCAGGGTGATTTTAATAGGTAATCGTTAATTTTTTTTTCATGATATGTAAATCATATTGTTGATTTGTTAGAAGATAAAAGTTTGATTTTAAAACAAATAATTATTCATACCAAGGTTACGTTATTCGTTATTAAATTTAAAATGTTTTACGACATATTTATAATAACCAATTTTTGATATATATTTGTGGCAATACTTGGAAAATAACTAAGAATTATGGAAAGCAAATTACAGGAACTAACAGAAAAACTATACCGGGAAGGTGTTTCAAAGGCCAATGCAGAAGCTGACACTATTATAGAAGAGGCAAAACAAAAGGCTCAAGATATAATTGAAGAAGCTAAGAAAAAAGCAAATGAAATTATTTTAGACGCTGATAAAAAAGCTGTTGAATTGAAGAAAAATATTGAAACGGAAATGAAATTATCTTCAAAACAAGCGATAAATGCTTTAAAACAGCAAATAACTGATTTGGTCACCTTTAAAAGTATTGACAAAGAAGTCTCAGAAGCTATCAATGAAAAAGATTTTATTAAGAAAATCATTGAAATAACCATTAAAAGTTGGAATCCGGCTAAGGATAATATTGACCTGAGCATCTTGTTACCTGAAGAAAATCAAAAAGAAATGGATGCTTTTCTTAAATCAAAAAGCAAAGAATTATTAAATAAAGGAATAGAATTTACCTACAGTAGCTCAATAAAGTCCGGGTTCAAAATTGGACCAAGTGATGGAAGTTACAAAATAAGTTTCACAGATCAAGATTTTGAAAACTTTTTTAGGGTTTATTTACGTCCAAAAACAATCGAATTATTGTACGAAAAAAGCTAAATTGAATTTTAATGTCCAATAATTATTATTATTTAATATCAGGATTACCGGAAATTTCATTTGATCAACTAAAACTAGGATTCACTCTCCAAGAATTCAAGAATAATCTTGAAGAAAATTTGGAAAAAGAAGATCTTCAATTAGTTGAACTTATTTTTCTCCAAGAAGATAATGTTAATTTAATAAACTTCTTGGAAAAAAAGGATAGACCATTTAAAGAAACAGGAAATTATTCAAAAGAAGAATTGGAAGAAGGAATAAAAGAACCTGGTAATCTCCCTATATACATGCAGGATTTTATGCATGCATATAAAGAAGATGCGCCTATATTTCCTGGATTAAGCTTGGAAAATCAATTAACAACTTTATATTATAATTATGTCTTAGACACAAAAAATGAATTTTTGTTCAATTGGTTTGAATTTTCCCTTAACCTGGGGAATGCAATTACAGCAATTAATTGTCGTATTCATAATATTCCAACTGGAAATCAAATTATTGGAAATAATTATGTAGCACAAAATTTAAAGAAAAGTAATGCAAGGGATTTTGGACTGGGGGATGAAATACCTTATATAGAAAAATTGAACCAGCTTTTTGAAGGAAAAATTGCCATAGAAAGAGAAAGGGAAATAGATTTAATTAAATGGCAATATCTTGATGAAGCTACCATTTTTGAATATTTTAGTACAGAAGAAGTATTGTCATATACCATCAAGTTGCGCATCTTATCAAGATGGATGAAACTTGATCCAGAAACTGGAAAGGTTTTCTTCTCCAGTTTATTAAAAGAATTAGAAAATAGTTTTGAATTTCCAAAAGAATTTGCACTGAAGTAAAATGGAAGATGTATTAACAAAAACTTTAGGTAAAGTAACAGGAATAATAGCAAACCTCGTGATAGTCAAAGCAGAGGGACCTGTTGCTCAAAATGAAATTTGTTTTATTGAAGTTCCGGGCACCAAACTAATGGCCGAAGTTATAAAAATAAACGGGGACGAGGCATACGTACAAGTATTTGAGAGTACCCGCGGCCTTAGAATTGGAGCAAAAGTGGAATTTGAAGGACATATGCTAGAAGTTACTCTAGGCCCAGGTTTATTATCAAAAAATTTTGATGGGCTAGAAAATGACCTTAATAAAATGGATGGGGTCTTCCTGCGTAGGGGGGAATATATATTACAACTTGGAGAGGGAAGAAAGTGGGACTTCAAGCCCATTGCAAAAGCTGGAGACCAAGTGAGGGCTGGAGACTGGTTAGGGGAAGTTGATGAAAATTATCAGCCCCATAAAATTATGGTTCCCTTTATCTTTAAAGGAAACTTCACGGTAAAAAAAGTTATTCCAGCAGGAGCTTATGAAGTAAATGAAACCATAGCGGTTTTGGTAAATGAAAAAGGAAAAGAAATTCCCGTTACCATGATCCAAAAATGGCCTGTAAAAGTACCCATTACAGTTTATAAAAATAAGCCAAGACCATTTAAATTACTCGAAACAGGAATTCGAACAATTGATACTTTAAATCCAATTGTTGAAGGAGGGACTGGTTTTGTTCCCGGACCTTTTGGTTGTGGAAAAACAGTAATTCAACATGCTATTTCAAAGCAAGCAGAAGCAGATATTGTTATTGTGGCAGCATGTGGAGAACGTGCCAACGAGGTGGTAGAACTTTTCACGGAATTTCCAGAGTTGGAGGATCCGCGTACAGGCAGGATGCTAATGGAGAGAACCAGTATTATTGCAAATACCTCTAATATGCCGGTTGCTGCTCGTGAAGCCTCTGTCTACACCGCAATGACTATTGGAGAATATTATCGTTGTATGGGACTCAAGGTTTTACTTCTTGCTGATTCAACATCAAGATGGGCACAAGCTCTTAGGGAAATGTCCAATAGGCTGGAAGAATTACCCGGGCCTGATGCTTTTCCGATGGATTTACCTGCAATTATTTCTAATTTTTATGCAAGGGCAGGATACGTGTTCCTGAATAATGGAGCTACCGGTTCAATTACCTTCATTGGAACAGTTTCACCTGCAGGTGGTAACCTGAAAGAACCTGTAACAGAATCCACGAAAAAAGCAGCTAGGTGTTTTTATGCGCTTTCTCAAAGTAGGGCAGATGGAAAACGATATCCGGCCATTGAACCCATTGATAGTTATTCAAAGTACCTGGAATATCCAGAGTTTATTGAATATATTAAGGAAAAAATTTCCAATGACTGGGTTGATAATGTTTTAGAAGCAAAAAATTACTTGCTTAGGGGACGGGAAACCTACGAACAAATTAATATACTTGGAGACGATGGTGTACCTATTGATTATCATCAAATATATTGGAAGTCAGAAGTGATTGATTTTGTTATACTTCAACAAGATGCTTTTGATAAGATGGATCGATGGACACCTATGGACAGGCAAAAATATATGCTTGACAAAGTATTAAATATTTGCCGGATGAGTTTTGTCTTTGAATCATTTGAAGAAGTGATAAGCTATTTCAAAAGAATGATACACCTGCTAAAACAAATGAACTATTCAGCATTTCAATCTGAAGCATTTATAAAATACGAAAAAGAATTAGACACCATAATTGAAGAAAGAAAGGCAGCATAATGGAAACAAAAGCTTTTCAAAAGATTTACACAAAAATTACCCAGGTAACCAAGGCGACATGTTCATTAAAAGCTTCTGGAGTAGGGTATGAAGAATTAGCCACTGTAAATGATAGATTGGCCCAGGTAGTGAAGATTTTAGGTGATGAAGTCACCTTGCAAGTATTTGGTGGAACGGAAGGTATTCCGACCAATGCAGAAGTTATTTTTTATGGAAAGGCGCCTTCATTAAAAGTTAGTGATGATTTGGCAGGGCGTTTTTTCAACGCTTTTGGTCAACCTATTGATGGCGGACCTGAAGTTGAGGGAGAGGAAAGAGAAATTGGAGGTCCTTCTGTAAACCCGGTAAGAAGAAAACAACCTTCCCAATTAATTGCAACTGGTATTGCTGGGATTGATTTGAATAATACCTTGGTGTCCGGTCAAAAAATTCCTTTTTTCGCTGACCCGGATCAACCCTATAACCAGGTAATGGCTATGGTAGCACTTCGCGCCAAAGCCGATAAAATTATCTTGGGAGGAATGGGTTTAACAAATGATGATTATTTATATTTCAAGCAAGTATTTGACAATGCAGGTGCACTTGATCGTATTATCAGTTTTGTAAATACTACCGACAGTCCACCGGTGGAAAGACTATTGGTACCCGATATGGCCCTGACTGCTGCCGAATATTTTGCCGTGGAAAAAAATCAAAATGTACTGGTTCTTTTAACAGATATGACACTCTACGCGGATGCTCTTAGTATAGTATCTAATCGCATGGATCAAATCCCTTCGAAAGATAGTATGCCAGGGTCTTTGTATAGTGATTTGGCTAAAATATATGAGAAAGCTGTACAATTTCCAGAAGGAGGATCTATAACCATCATTGCAGTAACCACTCTTTCTGGAGGTGATATTACACATGCTATTCCTGATAATACAGGATATATTACTGAAGGACAGCTCTTTTTAAGAAAAGATGCTGATATTGGAAAAGTAGTTGTTGATCCTTTTAGAAGTCTTTCAAGATTGAAACAATTAGTGATCGGGAAAAAAACTCGCGAAGATCATCCACAAGTAATGAATGCTGCCATTCGTCTATTTGCTGATGCGTCTAATGCCCGTACAAAACTTGAAAATGGTTTTGATCTAACAGATTATGACCAAAGGACGTTGAATTTTGCCAAAGATTATTCTAGGAGTCTTCTTGCCATTGATGTAAATCTTGATATAGAAAAGATGTTGGATACTGGATGGGAATTGTTTGGAGAACATTTTTCCAAAACTGAAGTGGGCTTGAAAGAAGAACTGGTTAAAAAATATTGGCCAAAAGATAAAAAGGAAGAAAAAAATGTGGCCTAGTGCCAGGTATAACATTAGGAAAAGGGTATGGCTATAAAATTTCAATATAATAAGACATCTTTACAGGATCTTAATAAACAATTAAAAGTTCGTGTAAGGGCATTACCCACCATTAAAAATAAGGAATCGGCTCTTAGGGTTGAAGTAAAAAAAGCCAAAGTCCAAGCTGCTACCCTAGATAGAAAATTAAATGATAAAATTCTTGAACAAGCAGAACTTGAAAGATTATGGGGGGAATTTGATAAAGATTTGATTTCCATTAAAGATGTAAAACTTGAGATTAAGAAAATTGCAGGTGTTTACACACCTGTACTTGATGAAATTCAATTTGAAATTAAGGAATTCAGTCTTTTCAATCAACCTGCTTGGTATACTGATGGAATCAAAATAATGAAAGAAATGGTGCATCTAGCCATTGAGAGAGACTTTTTCACCAGGAAAATGAATTTACTTGATTATGCAAGAAAGAAAACAACTCAAAAAGTAAATTTATATGAAAAAGTGCAAATACCAGGATATGAAGATGCCATTAGAAAAATTAAACGATTTCTAGAAGATGAAGAAAATCTATCTAAATCAGCCCAAAAAATCGTGAAAAAACGACAAGAAGAAACAAAAAAGGAGATTGCCTGATGATCACCAAGATGAAAAAATACTCTTTCCTGGTATTTACCCCGGAATACGAACAGTTTTTGAAAGATATTCAAAACCTGGGAGTTTTGCACGTGATCGAAAAAAACCAGGAAGAAGCAGAAATTTTAAAAGATAAGTATTTCCTTATAAAGCAATTCAAGGAAACAATTAAATCTTTACAAAACTTAAATGTACCTCAAGGAACACCTAACCATTCAAAGGATGGCTTAACTCTTTTAGAAGAAATAAAAGAAAAGAAAAAAGAGTTGGATGCTTTTAACCAGAAACTTATTAGTATAAGAAAAGAGATTGCTAACCAAGAACCATGGGGTGATTTTTCTATTGAGACTGTAAATAATTTGAAAGAACAAGGTGTTTGGTTGAAATATTTTGTTGTTCCATCTAAAAAATTTAATGAAGATTGGAAACAAGAATATGATTTAATTAAAATAAATGAAGTAGCCGGTTTAATTTATTTCGTAATTGTAGTGAGGGATGAGGAAGAAATAGATATTGAGGCAGAAGAAGTGCCTGCTTTGCATAAATCCTTTACCCAGCTTAACGAGGAATACCAGCAAACTGTTGAGTTAAAAGAGGGTGTTAAAAAAGAAATTGAAAATTATGCTGCTACTTGTATTCCAGTGCTAGAAAATTCTTTACATTACGTTGAAAATAATTCTGAATTCGAAAAAGTTATACTTCATACCGAGAAAAAGGCAGAAGATAAAATACGGGTTCTTGAAGGATGGGTTCCTGAACCTAGGATCGAGGATTTAAACTTTTACTTGGAAAAAGAAACAGTGGTGTACATTGAACAGGATCCCCAACCAAGGGATAACCCGCCTATATTATTACAAAATAACCAATTTTCGAAATTATTTGAACCTATAGGCCGGTTATTCATGTTTCCAAGGTATGGCGAGCTAGATTTAACACCGCTTTTTGCTCCATTTTTCATGATGTTTTTTGGATTTTGCCTTGGTGATGCCGGGTATGGCTTATTCATCGTTTTATTTGCAACTCTTTTCAAGCCTCGGGTTAAGCAACCTGCATTGAAATCTATATTAACCCTTGCCCAGTTTCTTGGGGTGGCAACAGTTATATTTGGAGCCCTGTCTGGTACATTTTTCGGGATTAATCTTATTGAAGAAGAATTTGAATTCCTGGAATCTGTCAATAATTTCTTTATTAAACCAGAAAGCATGTTTTGGTTCGCTTTAATTCTTGGAGGGTTACAAATTGTCTTCGGGATGACAATAAAAATTGTCAATATCTACAAGCAGAAAGGCTTTATTTACACGCTTCCCGTGTTTGGATGGTTGATTATGATCTTGGGCACCGCTTCATTGTACGGGTTAGAAAAATTTTATGGAATGCCCATGAAGCCTAATCTTTCCATATTAGCTATTTTTTCGGGTGTATTGATACTCTTTTTCAATAATCCGAAAAATATCTTTGCCAGTATTGGTGGGGGAATTTGGGACGTGTATACAACTGTCACTGGTTTACTTGGAGATTTATTATCATACATTCGCTTGTTCGCTTTGGGATTATCAAGTGCCATATTAGGATATGTTTTTAATGATTTAGCTTTCCAAGTATTAAGCAGTAATATTATTATTGTAAGCCAACTGGGATTTTTGATACTATTGTTATTTGGTCATTCAATTAACATATTTTTAGCAGGACTTGGGGCATTTGTGCACCCATTGCGCTTGACATTCGTTGAATTTTATAAAAACGCCGGGTTTACCGGTGGAGGAAAAGAGTATAAACCATTTATAAATAAAATTAATCAATAAATAATAAAAAAGGAGTAATTATCATGACAACAGCAGTTATTCTTGCCTACATAGGACTTGGATTAATGGTTGGATTAGCCGGGTGCGGTAGTGCCATAGGGGTATCTATTGGTGGAAACGCGACAATTGGGGCATTAAAGAAAAATGAAGAAGCATTTGGTAGCTACATGCTTTTAAGTTCACTACCTGGAACACAGGGATTATACGGGTTTGCAGGATTTTTCATTATCAATAACATTCTCGTTGCCGGTGATAATCCTATACTTGCCACGTTGACAATCGGTCAAGGTGCTGCTATTCTTGCAGCCGGGCTTGCCCTTGGTCTTGTAGGACTTTTATCTGCCATGCGCCAAGGACAAGTGTGTGCTAGTGGGATAGCCGGTATTAGTTCTGGGTATGACGTGTTTGGTAAAACAATGGTTTTGGCAGTGTTTCCTGAACTTTATGCCATTGTTGCTTTTGCCGCAACGTTTATCATCTCAACAGCTTTATAAAAGCCTGGTAGTATATCAAATTGACATGGCATAAGGTTACTTCCAATCAAGAAAGGTAACAAAACAATTGATTAGATATACTTTATACCTTTTGTTTCAAGGCAAAAACAACAACTAGGATTTAGAAAAATAATTGTCCTGGTAAAATTAACCATGATTTTATGAAATTTTACCGGGATTTTTTTCTTATCAATTAATTTTTACAGGATTATCTCGTGATGGTGGCCAAACATTATAAAGTTTGACTATTGCCTAGAGGGAAATAAATAAATAAAATCCTTTCATCCGTACAAAATTTATTTTTAATGGTCGGATGGAACATCCATGTTAC
>CAZOSQ010000081.1:0-6469 GCA_964582245.1 uncultured Bacteroidales bacterium
CACTAATCGTTCCTTGTTTTTAGGCTTTTTTATTTCTTGTAATCCCTCTTTATCAATAATATTCAAGGATAATCCGGCACGACGGGCAATGTTATCCGACCAGTCATTTAGTTCTTTAAGACCTTGCCTTAGGTTAGGTTTTGTAGCACTTAATTCAACCGTTCCATAAGGTAAATTCTTTCGAATGGTGGTATAATCGAGTCCCACGTGATGGTCGTACTTAAGGGAGAGATTTATATTTTCTTGTTTTGCCTTTTTTTCTATCCACCTAATGGCTTTGTTGATTGAGTCTAAGGTCGATTGAATATCGAATTCACTCCATGGAGTTGTTTCCTTACTATCAACAAAAATGAAGTATAATAGTACATTCCCGTTAAGTTCCTTGCAAACATTTTTGTTCATTCCTTTCCTGTAATCAACCTGTCTCCAGGATGAACTTGTGGAGCAAAGGAGTATGAATGATGAAAGCAGAAAAAATATTTGAAGGTATTTTTTCATGAAAATATTTATTTAGCCAAAGATAAAAAAAAACATGTTTTCATCCGTAAATAATTTTTAAATTATGGTCGGATAGAACTCGTATGATTATTTTCAATGGTATGTTTATGTTTTTAAAATCATGCTTCGTTTCATAGATCAAAAGTTAAACCCCTTTTAAGAAGGTTTATTATCTTTACGGTTTAATGTTTTTTTTGTTTCCTTCATAAAACTTACAGTATAATTTCAAACCGCAATCTTTGCATTTTGGTTTCCTGGCTAGGCAGGTATAACGCCCGTGAAGGATTAACCAATGATGTGCCTTCACTAACTTTTCAGCAGGAATATTTTTCACCAGTTGTTTTTCTGTTTCCAAGGGATTTTTAGAATTTACGGACAATCCAATTCTTTCGGTGACTCGAAAAACATGTGTATCTACTGGCATTGCAGGAATTTTGAAAGCAACCGCGGCAATTACGTTGGCAGTTTTCCTTCCGATTCCCGGGATCGTTAAAAGTTCTTCAATATTCCTTGGTATTTCACCATGAAAATCTTGGCAAATTTTTTTAGCCATTCCTATTAAGTGGCGAGCCTTATTGTTTGGATAAGAGCAACTTTTAATAATTTTAAAAACATCTTCAAGATTGGCATTAGCAAGTCCGGAAGGTTCCGGGTATTGCTTGAAAAACCCCGGGGTTATCATGTTTACCCTTTTATCAGTGCATTGCGCGGATAAAATAACAGCAACAGCAAGTTCGTAAGGATTCTTGTAATGAAGTTCTGTTTCCGCGTCAAGTACATTTTGCTCAAAGTATTCTATTACATGTTTATATCTTTCCTTTTTGGTCATGACTTGATTTCTTTTCAGCCTTTGCCAATATTTGTTCAAAATGGCTGTTATAGTTTGATAAAAACGTATTTACCGGGAAATATTTTTTATAATATTAAAAACTTTCGAATTAAAGCATTAAAATTAAGATATAAATCCTTTAATTTATGCAGGTTTAAAGAAAATATTAGTATTAACTTTGACCTTAATAAATTATTACTTAGGAAGATCAATTTATGATTAGTTATTTACAGGTAGAAAACCTTACTAAATATTATGGAGACGTCCTTTTATTCAAGGACTTGTCATTCGGGATTAATAAGGATCAAAAAGTGGCTTTAATCGCCAGGAATGGCGCAGGAAAAACCACTTTATTGAATATTATTTCAGGAAAAGAGGAACCCGACAACGGACATTTGTCTTTTAAAAATGATATACGAATCGGTTTTTTAGAACAGGAGCCCAATCTTGTCCTTGAAAATACAGTATTGCAAGAGGTTTTCCAGGCAGAAAATGAAATGATGGGTGTCATCCGCGAATATGAGCTGGCATTGAAACAAAATGATGCCAATAAGTTACAAAAACTTATCATCAAGATGGATTCATTGCAAGCATGGGACGTGGAAGTAAAAGCCAAACAGGTTTTATCAAAATTAAAACTAACTGATTTTGATAAACAGGTAAAATACCTCTCGGGTGGACAACAAAAAAGGGTGGCCTTGGCCAAAGTATTAATATCAGAGCCTGATTTATACATCTTGGATGAGCCTACAAACCATCTCGACCTGGATATGATTGAGTGGTTGGAAGATTACCTTTTATCTTCAAGTAGCACCATTTTCATGGTAACCCATGATCGTTATTTCTTGGACAGGGTCTGTAATGAAATCATGGAAATGGATAATCACCAGGTATATAATTATAATGGGAATTATTCTTATTTTTTAGAAAAACGTGCAGAACGACAACTGGTTGAGCAGGCCAACCTGGATAAGGCAAGAAATTTATACCGGGGTGAGTTGGAATGGATGCGAAGACAACCTAAAGCTCGGGGAACTAAAGCAAAATATAGGCAAGATGCATTTAAAGAAATACAGCAAGAGGCTTTAAAAAAATCTAGCGAGGATGAATTGAACATTAACGTGAAAACTGCCCGTTTAGGAAAAAAAATAATCGAGGTAAAACATGTATCAAAAAAATTCGACGATCTATCTATCATAAATGATTTTAGTTATAATTTTAACCGGTTCGAGAAAATTGGAATTGTTGGGGAAAATGGATCGGGAAAGTCTACTTTTTTGAATATATTAACCGGGATTATTCACCCGGATACTGGTGAAATTGAGAAGGGAGAAACAATAAAATTCGGGTATTACAAGCAAGAAGGCATACAGCTTGCAGAGGACAAGAAAGTGATTGAGGTTGCCCGGGAAATAGCGGAAATTGTGAATTTGAATAATGGACAGCAGGTATCTGTTTCTCAATTTCTTACAAAATTTCTGTTTTCCAATGAAATTCAATACGCCTATGTTTCAACATTGAGTGGAGGAGAAAAAAGACGTCTATATCTTTGCACCGTATTGATGCAAAACCCAAATTTCTTGATCTTGGACGAACCTACCAATGATTTGGATATTTTGACCTTGAATGTTTTGGAAGATTATTTACGTGATTTCCAAGGATGCGTGATCATTGTTTCCCATGATAGATTTTTCATGGATAAAATAGTGGATCAGCTTTTTGTTTTTGAAGGGGACGGTGAAGTAATGGTGTTCCCGGGAGGATACTCTCTTTACAGGAATTACCTGGAATCAAAACAAAAGAAAGAAGAAACCTCTCGAAAAAAGGAAGAAAAAGAGGTTAAGGATAAACCTCGAGATAAAAGAGAAAAAAAGTTATCGTACAAGGAAAAAAGAGAATTAGAAGAATTGGAAAAAGAAATAGAAAAACTTGAAGAAGAAAAGAGCCGGCTTGAAGATGATATTTCTTCCGGGAAACTAAAAGATGACGTTTTGATAGAAAAATCCGAGAGATTGGGTGTGATAATGAAGCTCTTAGATGAGAAGTCGGATCGATGGCTGGAACTTAGTGAAAATCAATAATGGGTGGCATAACAAATTTAATTGATGGTTATTAAATATTTATTAAATATCTATGACAAGGATGTTGTTTTAACAAAAAAGATTATTACTTTTGCTTCATAGAAACTTTCAAATTGTGAATTATATGTCAACAAGAAGTTTTTCTTACTTTTTTTATTTTTGGTTTGAAGCCTTTAAATAAGAGGGTAAGGGAGATGATTTGGTATAAAATTAAATAAAAAGTCCCGATGCCCTCGGGACTTTTTTTATTACTGTATAATTTTAAATTTTTGGAATTGAAAAGAATAGCTATCCAGGGAGGGTACGGGGCATTTCATGAGATTGCCGCACTTCATTATTTTGGTTACAAGGAAGTGGAAATTATACCCAGGACTACATTTAAAGGGATTTTTTCTTCCTTGAAAAAACAGCAGGCTGATTATGGGATTATGGCCATAGAAAATACCGTTGCAGGGAGCATCTTGCCTAACTATGGTTTGTTGCGTGAGTCAAATTTTAAAATCATCGGGGAAATATACTTGAGAATTAAACAGAACCTGGTTGCTTTGCCAGGACAAAAAATTGAAGACATAAAGGAAGTGTATTCTCACCCAATGGCCATTCTCCAATGTCAACTATTTTTTGAAAAATACTCCTGGATTAAACTAATCGAGAGCCTGGATACTGCTCTTAGCGCCAAAGATATAAGTGTTAACAATTACATGGGAATAGGGGCCATTGCCAGTAATCTTGCAGCAAAAAAATACAAGTTGGAGATACTTTCCGAAAGTATTGAAACCAATAAAATGAATTATACAAGGTTTTTAATATTAACAGACAAGAACGGGAAGGATAATGATGGACTGGAGGTGAATAAATCATCCATACATTTTGCCTTGGGACATAAGATTGGTAGCTTGTCAAAAATACTGTCCATTCTTTCTTATTACGATATGAACCTTACAAAGATACAGTCGATGCCGATTATAGGAAAAGAATGGGAGTATCAATTTTATGCTGATTTAATGTTTTCAGATTATAAATTGTATCGTCAATCTTTAGAGGCAATCAAACCATTCACGAGCGATTTTGCAATTCTTGGTGAATATGTAAAAGGAAAATCAATAATGGAAGAATAAAAAATTATTATATTATGGAAGTTGATTTAAAATTAGATCCAATTGAAAATTGGGGCATAAAAAGACCTGGCAGGCCTTTGATAATTGCCGGCCCATGTAGTGCCGAGACAGAAGAGCAGGTGATGGAAACAGCCCAAGAGCTTAATGATATAGGCGTGGAAGTTTATAGAGCCGGAATATGGAAACCTCGTACTCGTCCCAATTCATTTGAAGGGGTGGGAACAAAGGGGCTAAAATGGATGCGCAAGGTTAAAGAAGAATTGGGTATGCTTATATCTACAGAGGTTGCCAATGCGGCACATGTTTTTGAAGCATTAAAATATGGAGTGGATATTTTATGGATAGGAGCCAGGACATCAGCCAATCCTTTTGCTGTCCAGGAAATTGCCGATGCTCTCTCCGGTGTTGATATCCCGGTACTGGTGAAAAACCCGGTAAACCCCGACGTGGATTTATGGATAGGTGCACTTGAAAGAATAAACAAAGCAGGAATAACCAAGTTAGCGGCCATTCATCGGGGATTTTCCACTTATGAAAAAACAGCATTCAGGAACCATCCCCAGTGGCAAATCCCTATTGAACTAAGGAGGCGTAGGATAGACTTACCTATATTTTGTGATCCAAGCCATATTGCGGGTAAAGCAGATCTTGTTTTCGAAGTTTCCCAAAAAGCCATGGATCTTAGCCACTATGGATTAATAATTGAAACTCATATAAATCCCAAGAAGGCACTGAGTGATGCCCAGCAGCAAATTACCCCCGCCCAATTGAAAGATTTAATAAACCGTTTGGTATTAAGGGCCCCGCTTTCTGAAGATCCTAAATTTCTCCATTCCTTGGAAGATTTAAGGAGGCAAATTGATCATCTTGATGATGAACTGATGGATATCTTGGGAAAGAGAATGAAAGTTGCAGAAACCATTGGGAAATATAAAAAAGAAAACAACATAAGGATTTTGCAAACCGCGAGATGGGATGAAATCGTCCATAAAAGCTTGGAAAAAGGAAATTTGAAGGGTTTGAGTGAAGAATTCATCAACCGTCTTTTTAAAGCAATTCACCAAGAATCCATTAACCATCAAATGAAGGTAATGAACAGTGATTCGGGTGAAATAGATTGATAATATGAAAACAAGGACGCAATCACTTGTGAAAAAAACTATTTTGTCATGAAATATTTATTTAATAATATAAGGTAAATTTTATCTCGTGAAGACTATTGAAATACAAACACGGTCATTATCAAAAATATTCATAGGAGAAAGCCTGGATAATTTAGAAAGATATCTTCCCGCTGAAAGGAAGATTATGATTATCACAGATAAGAATATTTCTTCTTTATATTCAAAAAAGTTTCCTCTTGGCATTCCAGTGATTGAAATTGGAATGGGAGAGGAGAATAAAACATTGGAAACAATCCATTATATATTCGAGAAATTCGTGGAACATGAAATGGATCGTTCTTCGTTTGTTTTGGCAATTGGTGGGGGAATAATATGTGATGTAGCAGGTTTTGCTGCTTCCATCTACATGAGGGTAATCGGATTTGGATTTGTATCCACAACACTTCTTTCCCAAGTAGATGCAAGTGTCGGGGGGAAAAACGGGGTTAATTTCGAGGGGTATAAAAATATGGTAGGAGTATTTAATCAACCCGAATTCGTAATTTGTGATATTGATATGCTTTCCTCCCTAAATCGACAAGAATTTATTTCCGGTTTTGCAGAAATTGTAAAAGCAGGTGCGATTCGAGATTTAAAATTGTTTGAATACCTTGAAGAAAATCACCAGCAAGCCTTGCAATTAAATCATGAAGTTCTCGAACATGTTGTTTACGAGTCAGTAAAGATAAAAGCTGATGTTGTTCGACAAGATGAACGGGAAAGTAACCTTAGGCAAATATTGAATTTCGGTCATACTTTCGCCCACTCTTTTGAAAAACT
>CAZOSQ010000081.1:6479-10701 GCA_964582245.1 uncultured Bacteroidales bacterium
GGGGGTTACCCATGGCCAAGCCGTGAGCCTGGGGATGGTTTTGGCCAGTAAGTTAAGCGTGCAAAAAAACTTGTTGGATAATTATGCTGCCGAAAGAATAGAAAACCTATTGAAAAAGTTAGGGTTACCGGTGAAGATGGAGGTGGATCCCAATAGATTTTTCCAAGCTATGAAAAAGGATAAGAAGAGAAAAGGAGATTTTATTAACCTTATTTTAATCAATAAAATAGGCAATGCTGTTATTGAACGGGTGCCTGTAAATTCCTTGGAGGAGATAGTTTATGATTTGTGTTTGCCTGGGTAATATAAGTTATGATAGATGCATGCAGGAGATGGAACTGGCAGATATGGCAGAGATTCGAATGGATTTGTTGACGTTTTCACCAGCCCAGTTTGAAAAAGTTTTTAGTTCCGGTGTAAAACTAATAGCCACTTATCGTCCTTTTGAAGATGTTCCAGGTGAACAGAGAATGGATGCATTGGGTGCGGCAATAAGAAGCGGGGCAATAAGAAGCGGGGCATCATACGTGGATATAGAATACGAAGCGGGTAAAAAATATCGTGAAGAATTGATTAAATTGGCCAAGGCAGAAGATTGCGAGGTGATTATTTCTTACCATAATTTCAATAGCACACCTTCATTAGGTGAATTAAAAGACATTGTTAAAGAATCTATTGAAATGGGAGCAGACGTGGTGAAAATAGCAGCCATGGCCAATTCTAAACAGGATCAAGCCCGTGTATTAGGTTTATATGATAATGATACCCGGTTGGTTGCTTTTTGCATGGGTGCTTTTGGCACCCTGAGCAGGTTGATGTGTGTTCCCCTGGGAGCAGAATTTACTTTTGCAGCCTTGGATAAGGACCAAGCTACGGCCCCGGGACAATTGACCAAGGATGAATTAAAATATTACTTTAATATAATTAACCAAATCAATTATGAATAGTTACGGGAGATTTTTTAGAGTGAGTATTTTCGGTGAATCACACGGGGTTAACGTGGGGGTTGTAATAGATGGTTGTCCCGCGGGTATTAATGTTACCCAAGAAGATTTAATGAACGATATAGAAAGAAGGCGAGCGGGTGCTAAAGGGACAACGCCCAGGATTGAAGCGGATATACCAAAAATTGTGAGTGGGGTTTTTAATGATTATACAACTGGAGCCCCCATCACCATTATTTTTGAAAACAATAATACCAGGTCCAGGGACTATTCAAACTTAAGGCAGACCCCAAGGCCGGGTCATGCTGATTTCGTTGCCATGCAGAAATATGGTGGCTACGAGGATTATCGCGGTGGGGGACATTTTTCCGGTCGGATTACACTAGGACTCGTGGTGGCAGGAGTCATAGCTAAAAAATTAATAGATCCCGTGAAAGTGGAGGCACTATTGATTGAGGCAGGTGGTAGTCCTAATATTGAAGATGCTGTTAATAAAGCAATAGAAGAGAAAGATTCTATCGGGGGCATTATTGAATGCCGTGCAATGAATATGCCGGTCGGCTTGGGTGAGCCTTTTTTCGATTCAACCGAGTCGCGGATCAGCCATATGATATTTTCTATACCAGCCACCAAGGGGATTGAATTCGGTTCGGGATTTGCCGCTGCTAAAATGAAAGGCAGTGAGCATAACGATAACCTGGTCAATCCCGATGAGAAAACAGGAACCAATAATGCAGGTGGTATAAATGGGGGAATCACCAATGGGAACGACATCGTGTTTCGAGTACCCATAAAACCTACCTCAAGCACGCACCAGGTGCAAAGAACGGTAAATGTTAAATCGGGTGAAATGGAAGATTTATACATCGAGGGAAGGCATGATACATGCATTGCATTAAGGATCCCCGTTATTATTGAAAATGCAACAGCCATAGTTTTGGCTGATCTTCACTTGATGGATCAAAAAATACCTCGCGTGTTTAACAGGAAAAATTAGTTTATTTTATTATAGGAATACATGAAAATACTTGTACTCGGAGCAGGAAAAATGGGGGCATGGCTGGTGGAATCATTATGCCTTGACCACGAAGTTGGTATCTATGACCCTGATCCCAAAAAAATGAGGTATCTATTTAATTCCAGGCGATTCACTACCTTGGAAGATATAGAGGATTTTGTCCCTGACATGCTTATTAATGCCGTGAGTTTACAGCATACCATTAGTGCTTTTGAATTGGTGATTCCCCATATCCCCGATTATTGCATCTTATCTGATATTACCAGCGTGAAAGGAGAATTACAGGTATATTACAAGAAAAAAGGTTTGCGGTTTGTTTCCACTCATCCCATGTTTGGGCCTACTTTTGCCAACATACGTGAATTGGCAAAAGAAAATGCTATTATCATACAAGAGTCTGATGAAGAGGGAAAACAATTTTTCAGGGAATTTTATAAATCTTTTCATATTAACATATTCGAGTATACTTTCAAGGAACATGATGAGACAATAGCTTATTCCTTGTCCATCCCGTTTTCATCATCCCTGGTATTTGCCTCCTGCATGAAAAAGCAAGAAGCCCCGGGTACCACTTTCCGAAAACATTTGGCCATAGCCGATGGTTTGTTATCCGAGGACAATAACTTGTTATCAGAGATTCTTTTTAATGAGTTTACATTACCGCAGGTTGAAAAAATAGCTGATAAGCTGGAATACTTAATTGAAATACTTAAAAAGAAGGACAAGGGAAAACTTCATTTGTTTTTAGATGAGCTAAGAGGTAATATAAAATAAGAAAAAAATCCCGGTCATGCCGGGATTAGATATTTAAATAATTATTTCATGGATTAAAAGCGGAAACCCAAGGTAACCAATAATCTATGTTGATATTTTGTTAAATCGCTAATATTATAAATAGCAGCAGAACTATAATCGGGGGAAGGCAGTTGAGTGGGATATAAACTATAATTCGTATTGGTTTTTGCTAGTGAGTAGGCGAAGTCCAAGAACGTGGATTTGCTTCTAAATCCTAATCCACTTGAGATGATATGGGTCGAGAAATTCTCGTTTATATTTCCTTCTTTAAATGGACTGCCGTAATAGGAATAGCCTCCTCTTAAGGCTATAATACCTAACCTTACTTCCCCTCCTAACCGTAAATTATGTCCATTGCTGAATACATCCTTAACCTCATCGTTCGCATCATCTAAATCATCGCCTGAAAATTTCATGAAAGAATAATTCACATATTCATATTCAGCACTAACCAATCCAATTTTACCAAATTGTAAAGCAGCACTTCCTATGGCTTTGTAAGGAGTAAGAAAACTATAGCTATTATTTCCAATAGGGGAATACGCAAAATTAGTTTCACCATCAACCCGCGAATTAATTTGTGCAGAGTATTCTTCATTAATATTATAATAGGTAGGAAGATGAAAAGCTGCTCCAATTCTTATAAAATCTATAGGACGAGCTATTAATCCAAGTTTCATTGTATATCCACTTCCCCAGGTTGATAAACTCCAATCGTAGGTAAAGTGATTTAAGTAACCATCAAAATACCCGGGATCAGAAAGCAAAAATTCATCTTCTTCTTTATGTTTATAACTTTCATGGTAAACAAATCTTTTTATCCCGATAGTTCCACCAAAATATAAAACATGATCGATATTTGCACCTATTGAAAAGGTATATTCACCATTGCGCCCGGAGGTGGTGACAGTTCTTTTTTGGAGTAAGTTATAACCGGAATAGGGGGGGCGTTCATTATTAGGATCATAGGAACTGGGAGGATTTTGCCAAATATAAGGGAAGTACAGGTTACTTATTACATTAAATGAATCCAAACGTATAAGTTTGGTTTTATAGGCAAGTTGGGTTGAAAATGGATCCAAGTTACCGGGTGTAGTATTTTCATAATAGGCTTCGTCAGTAAAATAATCCGCAAAAGAAGAAAAAGGATTTGTGCCAACAATCCTAATATCTTCATTAAAATTTTGAGAACGATTATAACCTATCCCTATATTAAGATTTAAAAGACCCTCATCCCCGAGTTTAATGTTTCCAATGTATCCAATATTGTTTACATTAAGGTTGAGGTCAAAATCTGAGGAGTTATTATCATAATAATTGCTTGTGGTCGAGAAAAAATTTAATGCGGGGGAGAAAACAAATTCTGAACTCCTGTAAAGCCCTATTTCAGCCGGGTTAGTACTAAGAGAGGAAAAATCTGCCCCGAGGGCACCAAAAGCACCTCCCATAGAAACAAATCTTGCTG
>CAZOSQ010000082.1:0-10687 GCA_964582245.1 uncultured Bacteroidales bacterium
GAAAATTATTGATAATCTTTTCATACACTTAGTCAATTTTAAATGTTATAGAAATATTGATTTTTGATCAAGAAACATTCCATTCTTGTTTTCTAACATGATTTTAAAATGGTTTTTACTCCTATTATCCCTGTAACTTTGGATTTTTGTCATGAAATGTTGAAGGTGTAACTATCCCGTTGTTGATAATATTCAACAGTATTGAAGTATGAAAGAAAACATGGAAAACTAAGGATATGATCTCCTTTATTCTTGATAATATAAAGAATTTATTATCTTCATGGAAAATTTATAATATTTATCAAGGGTAAACTCGATTTTTAACATGAATGAATTCGGGTTGTTCCGGGATAATAATTAGTTAGTAATTTGTTTCACTTGCTATTGTGGGTAAAAACTATTTTAATCCAAGAATGTGGCATATTTTACTCGAAATATTATCACTAAATTTGACTCTATATTAACTTTAACGGGAGCGGAAAAGAAGTATTTATATCCACATTGCTAATTATATATTCAGGATCAATATGATAAATAGATATAACATCAAATATTCATAATCCAATTTGTTAACAACTTAGGATCTATTTATGATTGATAGTTTTGTAAAACCCAAGAAAAACACTATCGGGACAATCCCCGTATTTTTGATCACTATTTCAACAATTTTGGGTGCTATTCTTTTTCTCCGATTAGGATGGGCTGTGGGAAATAGCGGGTTGTTGAACGTGATTGGAATGATCATCCTTGGACATATGATAACTATTCCCACTGCTTTTGCCATTGCAGAAATTGCAACGAACCAGAAAGTGCAAGGCGGGGGGACATACTATATTATTAGCCGGTCTTTTGGTTTAAGAATCGGTGCAGCTATAGGAATGGCCTTATATCTTTCACAGGCTATTAGTATAGCCTTTTATATTATTGCTTTTTCCGAGGCTTTTACCCCGTTGTTAGAATACCTGAACCAAGAGTTTAATTTGATTTTACTGGATAAGCGGGTTATTAGCATTCCCACGATGGGGATACTTGCTTTTATCATGCTAAAAAAACAGGTTACCATTGGAATGAACACCTTGTTTTTTATCGCGGTCATTTTGTTTGGTTCAATTCTTTTGTTTTTTATAGGTAAACCCGCCACTCCTTTAAAAGATGTGGATATATCGGCCAGCATTATGGAGGGAAAATCTTTTTTCCAGGTATTTAAAATAATTTTCCCGGCTTTTACAGGACTGGCAGCGGGATTAGGGCTTGCCCGAAGTTTAAAAAATCCTACCAAATCCATTCCCGAGGGAACACTTTATGCGACATTCGGGGGATTCATCATATATATTTTTGTTGCTATAAAATTAACTTTTTCAGCTTCCCCGGCAGAATTATCAGCAGATTATCTTATAATGCAAAACATTGCATACTGGGGACCTGCCATTCCAATCGGGTTGGCAGTCGCTTCAATAGCTTCCGCTATAGGTTCTTTTATAGTGGCTAATAAAACCTTACAATTTATTGGGCAAGATAATGTGTTCCCAAACCAGTATTTAAATTCTTGGCTTTCCAAGGGAAAATCCTTTTCAAATATTTCTTCCAATGCCATTATCGTGAGTACGGTTATTGCTATTTTGTTTTTGGCCATTGGTGAACTTGATTTCGTGGCAGAAATTATCACCATGTTATTTTTATTAACTTATGGAACCATATGTACTATTTCGGTACTCGAACATTTTGCAGCGGATCCTTCTTATAGGCCTACGTTTCGTTCAAGATGGTACATTTCATTAGCTGGAGGACTGCTATCTTTCTGGTTGATGTTTAAAATAAACTGGGAATTTACTACTTTCTCACTTACTTTATTGGCCGTTTTTTATCACATGTCGACAAACATGAACTTGAGAGAAAAAAGTGGATTGGTGAAATTATTCCGAGGAGTATTGTTCCAATTAAGTAGGCAGTTGCAGATAGCTACTCAAAGAGTTAACGAGGAAGATGATATCAGCAACTGGCGACCTTTCGTGTTATGTATTTCACAGGATTCCTTTAAAAGACGTTCAGCCTTTGATTTTCTCCGTTGGATTTCTTACAAGTACGGGTTTGGAACCTATATTCATTACATGGAGGGATACCTTTCTAAAGCTAGTTATACCGAATCCAAGGAGATCTTTGACAACCTGGTTAAGTTAGCGAAAGGGACAAAAAACCGGGTGTATTTAAACACGATCATCAGCCCTTCTTATACCTCCGCAATTGCGCAGGTAATTCAACTTCCCGGGATTTCCGGGAGAGGTAATAACATGATGTTGTTCGAATTTTCCAGGAGTGAGCCGGGCTCTCTTGCAGATGTTTTAAATAATTATTCCTTACTTCAAACAACTGGTTTTGATGTCTGTATTCTTAACACCGGTTATAAGGGATTTGGTTATAAAAAGGATATACACGTGTGGATTACTTCCCAAGATTATGATAATGCAAACCTGATGATCCTTATTGCTTATATTTTACTGGGGCACCCGGAATGGGAACATGGTATAATTAAAATTTTCGCATTATACAAGTCCGAAGAAATAGAAGAAAAAAGCAAGAATCTTATTTCTATAATAAAGGCAGGCCGTCTTCCCATTTCTCTATCTAACGTTCAGTTAATTCCCGCTGAAAATATTTCAGACATGAAGAAAATCATAAGTAAATACTCGTTAGATGCAGATCTTACAATTGTTGGCTTCCGAAGTGAACTTATTAAACCCAAGGGGATTGAATTATTTACCGGGTTTGAAGATGTGGGAAACATATTGTTTGTGAATTCTAATAAAGAAAAAGAAATTAAATAGTACATTTATCCAGAAAATAAAAAAAATGGAAAAAATAGCCCTGTTTCCCGGATCCTTTGACCCAATCACTATTGGTCATGAGGCAATTATCAGGAGGGGACTAAACCTTTTCGACAAAATTATAGTAGCCATTGGTACCAATAGTAACAAGAAAGAATTTTTTTCTCTTGAAAAACGTCTCCAATGGTTAAACGAGGTATTTGAAGATGAAAAAAGGGTCATTATTGACCATTATTCAGAGTTAACAGTGGAAATCTGTAATAAGTACCAGGCAAAATATTTGCTAAGGGGATTGCGAACTTCTTCCGATTTTGAATATGAAAGAGCAATTGCCCAGGTGAATAAAGTTATGAACCCTGAAATTGAAACTGTTTTTCTTTTGACTTTTCCAGAACATACTTTTGTCACCTCAACCATCGTTAGGGATATTATCAGGCATGGCGGCGATGCAAGCAAATTCTTGCCCGGTAATATGAATATGAAGAGCCTGGGGCTTGAGGAAAAGTAAAAAGTCAAATAAGGGAGACATGACTATTACCATAATTGATCAAGTTAGGATGTGTCATGCCTTAGATTATAAGGCATTCCTGGCTGCTATTTAAGATGCGATATCATATATGATGCATCATTATTAGAGTTAAGTAAACTTTAGGTTGGTTTTTTTACCTGGTTTTGAAACACTTTAATTATAAAATATTAACTAAAAATATATACTTGTGAAGAAATTAGTCGGTGGAATTTTTATTTTCCTTTTTGTTTTATTTTTTCAATTGAATGGACAAAACGTCCATATCAGCGGGAAAATTCCTTCATACGCTGGAGATGAAATTACTTTTTATACCTTTAAAGATCCCGTAAGTTTTCTTGAAAGGAAAGTCGCCAATACTACTGTTAATGATAGTGGTGAATTTTCTATTTCATTCCAAACTAGTGAAGTGATTAAAATTTTTGCTTACCTTGGAGTTTTTAATGTTTACATGTATGTCGAACCAGGCGCTGCTTACGAGATTTCATTGCCCGTCAAAACCGAAAAAAAGGAAGAAGATGAACTTAATCCATACTTCGAGGAGTTTATCACACCTGTAGCTATTGTTAATTATGAAATGGAAGGAAAGAAAAAGGAAGAAGAATTAAATTTACTAATAAAGATTTTCAATGATACTTTTCTTCCTTATTATAGGAAACATGTTATGATGGTGGCCGCGAATAATTCTCCCGGGGAAGATTTAGAAAAGTTTATCGATACAATCGATGATAGGTTCGATCATATAAAAAATCCTTATTTTACTGAATACATGAAGTATAAGCTAGCCATGCTGAAATATCTCTCGGCAAGGCATAACAAGGAGAAGTATGCCAATGAATATTTAACAGAAGGCGGTGTTCAATATAATAACCCGGCTTACATGGAACTTGTGAAGGAAATTTTCAGCGATTTCTTCCCATACGTGGGTAACCTGGATGCCGGCATATATGAAATAGTGAATACAACAAAAAACTTGGATGATTTAAAGGAGCATGTTGCCATATTTACTGCATTAAAGAAAAACACGGAATTAACCGAACTGGTGCTTTTAATATCCATTTATGATGCTTATTATTCCGGTAATTTTGATAAAGATGGATTAATCAGTATTTTGGAATCACTGAATATGTCCTCTCAAGTAGATTTTCACAAAATCATTGCTGAAAATTTATTGTCTAAACTGATTAAGCTTAAAGTTGATACTGATGCTCCCGGTTTCCAGTTACATAATTCCGATTCCATCCTGGTTTCACTGGAGGATATGAAGGGTAGCTATGTTTATCTTGGCTTTTGCAATACCAAGAATTATACTTGTGTAAATGATATGGAAATCATGCAGGTATTATATGATAAACATAAAGATAAAGTTAAATTTATTACCATTGCGGGAGAGGATAATTTTTCTAATATGGTATCACTTTTCGAAAAAAATGGCTATCAATGGGAAGTTCTTCATTTTAAAAATCAACCGGGAATTTTAAAAGATTATAATGTATTTACATATCCCGTATATTATTTGATTGGCCCGGAAGGAAAGTTATTAGCTTCACCCGCTCCCGGACCCAATGAAGGTTTTGAATTAAAGTTATTCCAGGTAATGAAAAAAAGAGGTGATCTTTGATGAGTAAAACTGGAAAAAAATAATAAAATATTAAAATAATCTTTAAAAGATACCCTTAAAACGGATGAGAGGTGGAACTTCATTTCTCTTTTTCTTGGACATATTCAATTTCTTTGAACCAGTATTTACTCATTTTTCCGTTCAATTCTTCAATTACAAGTTGTCCGGAGTCTTCCACGTCCTTAATAATTGCGGGAAATATCCGGCCATTGGCTTTGAAAATGAGTTGTTCATTAGACTTATACAATTGGGAAAGGTATAGATTTTTTAATTCTTGATGGTTTCCTTCTTCTAGTTTTCTGTAAAATATTTCCAGTCTTTCAAAAATATCTATTGCTATTTTTCTTAAAGGATAGGATATTCCTGTCAGCATTTTCAGGGAGACAGGATGAACCTGATAATCATTGAAATGCATTTGGTTCACATTAAAGCCTATACCAATCACTGCATCCTTTATGATATGGGCTTGTGTGGATAATTCTATCAAAAGTCCGGCAATTTTTTTATTCGACACGTATATGTCATTTGGCCATTTTATCTTTGGATATAAACCTATTGAAGATATAAGATCAGCTAAAGCAAGTGAAGTGCATATGCTTAGGTTGAATTGTTCTCGTACCTCTAAGAAATTTGGAAAAAAAATAACTGACATTAAAATATTTTTTCCCTTTTCGCTTTCCCATTGATTACCGGCTTGTCCCTTGCCACCTTTCTGGTAATCAGAAATAACAACGTATCCGTCCTTGGCGTTCTTCTTCTTGATCATTTCTTTGGCAAGGCCATTGGTTGAGATTAATTCTTCGTGATGGAAAAAAGTTGGATGTATCATTTTTTTATCCTGGAAAGTTAATTTTAAAAACTAAAAATTCAATTTTATTCGTTATAACCAAAATTAAATTAGAATATTATTGGTGGGGTAATTTTGATAGTTTTTCTATGCTGGAATACTAAAAAAGTAAAATAACATATAAAGAAAATAATCAATATTGAGTGCATTTATTTTTTGATTTCAGAAGGTTAGCAAAAGTATCAATTCATCTAATTTTTTATTTGGAATAAGCGGATGATTTTTTTTCTTTGAGCCTCAAAGATAATATTACAAAAGGTAAGTAATGAAGGTTTAATAAACAAAATTTGATTACATTTGTAGAGGGATTAAAAAAATATGGAATTAAAAAAGAGCGAAAATAAAAATGAACAACTTGTTCATATGATTTTAGAAGGGATTCTCGAAAAAAAAGGAATGGAAATCGTAAATATTGATCTCAGCAAAATAGATCATGCTATTTGCGATAATTTTATTATATGCCATGGAGATTCAAGCAAACAAATATCAGCCATTGCCAATTCTATAGAAGAAAAGGTGAATGAATCTCTTAAGGAAAAGGCATTTAATAAAGAAGGTTTAACCAATTCTCAATGGATCATTCTTGATTATTTTACTGCCGTTGTACATATTTTTCAAAAGGAATTCAGGGAATTCTACAATTTAGAAGAATTATGGGGTGACGGGAAAGTGATCAAAATAAGTGAATCATTTTAATTAGGAGTAAATTAGAAAATGACAAATCAAGACGAAACAAATAAGGATACTAATACCAATAATGACCAAAAAAAAGGTAATATTAAATTACCCAAGAACCCAAAACCAAAATTTAATATATATTGGATATATGGATTGATTGCGGTGTTTTTTATCGGCCTTCAACTGGTTAATTTTGGAGGGGGAGCTGTCAAGATTGAATGGCAACGCTTTGAACAAGAAATGCTTTCAAAGGGTGATGTTAGCAAGATCGTCATCGTGAATGGGGAAAGGGCTAATATATTTATTGAAAAGGATAAGCTTAACAAGGCTAAATATAAGGAATTTAAATCCGATGGACCTTTTTCTTCAGCAACACCTGAAGGGCCACATTATTATCTTTACATAGGTAATGAAGAAGTTTTCAGGGAAGATTTGGACCAAGCGCAGGCGTCTTTGCCAGCGGAAGAGCGGGTACGCCCTAATCATGATGTAAAACATTATGTTTTTAGGGATATTCTTGGCTGGATATTGCCGATTGTTATCTTGGTGGTGATATGGTTGTTTATTTTCCGCCGGATGAGTGCTGGAGCTGGTGGTGGAGGAGCCGGGGGTATTTTCAATGTGGGCAAATCAAAAGCTATTTTATTTGATAAAGAATCTAATATCAGGTTGAATTTTAATGATGTTGCAGGATTGGAGGAGGCTAAACTGGAGATTAAAGAAATAGTTGATTTCTTAAAGAATCCAAAAAAATATACCGATTTAGGTGGAAAAATCCCTAAAGGAGCATTGTTAGTGGGCCCCCCGGGAACAGGGAAAACATTACTTGCCAAGGCTGTAGCGGGTGTGGCAAATGTACCCTTCTTTTCCATGTCAGGTTCAGATTTCGTGGAAATGTTCGTGGGTGTTGGTGCTTCTCGTGTTCGCGATCTTTTTAAACAGGCAAAGGAAAAATCACCCTGTATTGTTTTCATTGACGAGATTGATGCCATAGGAAGAGCCAGGGGTAAAAACGCTAATTTTGGTTCAAACGATGAGCGAGAAAATACCCTTAACCAGTTATTGACTGAAATGGATGGGTTTGGCACTAACTCTGGTGTAATCATCCTGGCGGCTACTAATAGGGCCGACATCCTGGATAGGGCTTTGTTACGTGCCGGGAGGTTTGATCGACAAATTCATGTCGAATTACCTGACTTGAAAGAAAGGGAGCAAATTTTTAAAGTGCATCTTCGTCCCTTAAAATTGTCCAATGAGGTGAATACTGAATTTCTTGCCAAACAAACACCGGGTTTCTCAGGTGCTGATATTGCTAATGTTTGTAATGAAGCAGCTTTAATTGCGGCAAGGGGAAATAAAAAGGAAGTAGAAAAACAAGATTTTCTTGATGCAGTAGACCGTATTATCGGTGGACTGGAAAAGAAAAACAAAATTATATCCCTGATGGAGAAGAAGGCAATTGCTTTTCATGAGGCAGGCCATGCTACCGTAAGTTGGTTGCTTGAACATGCAAATCCCCTTTTAAAAGTAACCATTATTCCTAGGGGAAAGGCTCTTGGTGCAGCATGGTATCTTCCCGAGGAACGACAATTGACCACAACCGAACAGATGCTTGATGAAATGTGTGCAGCATTAGGGGGAAGGGCATCCGAAGATTTAACCTTCGGGAGGATTTCTACCGGTGCGTTGAATGACCTGGAGAGAGTGACCAAACAGGCTTATGCCATGGTAAGTTATTTCGGGATGAGCAAGGATATTGGAAATCTGAGTTATTATGATTCTACCGGGCAAAACGATTATTCTTTTAACAAGCCTTACAGTGAGAAAACGGCAGAAACAATTGATAATGAGGCTAAAAGAATAGTAGATGAGCAATATTTAAGGGCTAAAGATATCTTGGAAAAGAATAACAAGGGGTTGACGATGCTAGCTGAAAGATTGCTTGAAAAAGAAGTCATTTTCAGCGAGGACTTAGAAAAAATTTTCGGGAAAAGGAAAAAGGCTGAAGATGAAGAAGCTAGACCCGGTGAGGGATCTGTCAGTAATCCCTTAGATGCAGAAATACCAGCTTCTTCGGGAAATGAATCTAACAATGATATCGTGGAGGATCCTATAGAAAATAATGATAATTTCCATAACGAGAAGAATGAAAAAAATGGGAAAGATCTTCCATTTACAAATAATAAGATTGAAACACCAAAAGATAAAAACCAAAAAGATTAAAAATGGAAGGCTGGAAAGTTGTTTTTTCAACAGATAAAATATACAATGCTGAAATGGCTAAATCCATTCTCCAGGAGAATGGTGTTGAGGCCGCTATTCTGAACCACAAAGATTCAGAGTTTCTCATTGGAGATATCGAAGTATTCGTGGAGGAAAAAAATGAGACAAATGCCTTAAATATTTTGAAAGATTTTAAAAGTTGAAAAACATAGTTTTACGAAGTATTACCGGGATATTTATTATTGTAGCCATCATTGGCAGTATTTTACTTGGTAAATATCCTTATTTTATTGTATTTGGTATTATTAACTTTCTTGCCCTCTACGAATTTTATAAGACATTGGAAAATAAGAAAATTCATCCTTACATGCCAATGGCTTTATTCACCGGCATTATAATGCATACCCTATTTTTTTTTGTAGCTGGGGGAGTTTTGGAAATTAAATGGTCGTTGATTTTAATACCCATGATTGCTATTATTTTTATTTCTGAGCTTTTTCGAAAAGACCCTCTTTTTGAGAATGTAGCTTTCTCCCTGGCTGGATTAATATTTATTCCTGTTCCCTTATCTTTTTTACATTATTTATTCTTCAAGGGAGAAGGTATTTATTCCCTTCTTTTGTCCTTTTTTATTTTGGTTTGGGTTTATGATACTTTTGCCTATTTGACAGGTACCCGGTTAGGGAAAAACAAGTTATTTAAAAAAATAACTCCCAAAAAAACATGGGAAGGTTTTATCGGGGGAGTAGTATTTACAATTCTTTCTGCTTATGGGATATCTTTCTTGAATAATTTATTTTCCACCTCCCAATGGATTATTATTGCAATAATTATTGTTATTTTTGCAACTTTTGGCGACTTAGTCGAGTCGATGTTCAAGAGAAACCTTGAAACCAAGGACACTGGTGCACTACTTCCGGGACACGGTGGTTTCATGGATAGATTTGACTCAGTTTTCATGGCAGCTCCTGTCATTTATGTTTATATATATTTTCTGACATGATTAAATTACATAAAGAAGGAAAAAATTTTATCATATTTTTTGCTCTAATCCTAGTCGGGATAAATATAGCTATTATCATACTGTTCAGCCATTTATTATTATTGCAATACATGGTTGGCGTATCATCGCTTGCTATATTGGTATTGGTTCTTAGATTTTTTAGGAACCCGGGACGATTTATTGAAGTTAACCCCGTAAATGTTGTTTCACCCGCGGATGGGAAAGTTGTTGTAATTGAAGAAACAAGGGAAGAAGAATACTTAAAGAAAAAATGTATTCAGGTCTCAATTTTCATGTCTGTTCATAATGTACATATTAACAGGTATCCAGTAAGCGGCAAGGTTGTTTATTATAAGTATCACCCGGGAAAATATTTCATTGCTCGCCACCCGAAAACATCAACGATGAATGAGCGCAACACGATCGTGATGGAAACCGACAACAAGCAGTTATTGTTAATTAGGCAAATTGCCGGTTACATGGCACGAAGAATTTGTTGCTATGCCAAAGAAGGAAAATATTACCAGCAGGGTGAAGAACTTGGTTTTATTAAATTTGGCTCCCGTGTAGACATTTTTTTACCCCTGGATACTAAGCTAAATATAAAGATAGGGGATAAGGTAATAGGCAATAAATCAATAATTGCTTTCTTGGATTAAGCATAATTTATTCCTGGTTATAAAATACCTACAGACGATTGATTGAAAGAAAGATCATCCTAAATCACACAAGCCATTTTGTAAATTACATAATACCTACCTGGTTGTAATTTATAACTTAAATCCTAAATGTCATTTATTGAAGATATCTTTAATCTTTTTTTGCCAACCAATATTAAACACCACCAATTAATTATTATCAAGTAAAAACAAGGTGATAAAACTAAAAATTATCATATATAGTTTATGAGAAAAAAAAATTATGCTTATATTTAAGCCGGTTAAATAATTAAAAAGTTAAACTAAAA
>CAZOSQ010000083.1:0-10650 GCA_964582245.1 uncultured Bacteroidales bacterium
GAATTCCAAATGGAGTTTGCACAGGTGAAGGAGCTTTTCCCATTGTTCCAACTCAAATGGTATATACCCTTATTCCATACATTTTAGCTATTTCAGCTGCTGTTAAAGGAGGAATTGAGCCACTATTATTCACACCATCTGTTAAAAGTATAATTACTTTGCTTTTACTCTTTGAATCTTTCAACCGATTTACCGCGTTGGCCAACCCTAGACCTATTGCTGTCCCATCCTCGAGCATCCCGCTCTTAATTTCTTTCACTAAATTTATTAAAACTGCGTGATCAACTGTAAGTGGACATTGAGCAAAACTTTCACCACTAAAAACCACCAATCCCATGCGATCCCCGGGGCGACTGCTTATAAATTCTATAGCCACATCCTTTGATGCTTCCAACCTATCAGGTTTAAAATCTCTTGCCAGCATACTGCTTGAGACATCCAAGGCCATCAGAATATCAACGCCTTCAGTGGTAACATCTTTCCATGTATCGGTTTTTTGAGGGCGTGCCAATACCACGATCAAAGCCGTGAGAGCTAAGAGTCTAAAAATAAAAGGTAAATGTCTTAAATAGTATTTATAAGAAGGTTTTATTCCGGCTATGTTTTTCAAGGTCGAAACCTGTATTGCAGCCTGGCTCTTCTTGTTCCCAATTATGTACCAAATAATGATGGGAACAAGAATTATTAATAAATACAAGTAAACAGGTTTAGCGAAATAACCATCAAATAAGTTAATCATTGCTCCTCTCGTTTAAAATTATATTTTTTTCTTTTTCGCTATTAAAATTCTCAACAGGTTTGGTCTGGTTGACGAATGCGAACATGTTTAACATTACTGATTCATTCTCATCCGGCATAGGATCAGCTTTAGCAAATTTCACCAGGTCAGCAATTTCAAAGGTGTCTTTTAAAAGACGAATCAATTCATTATTTTGAAACCCCGTTAGTTTTAATGATTCAATAATTTCCTCGGAAGTTTGTTCCATGGCATGTATATGGTATCTTTTTTCCAGGTAAATCCTTATAATTTCCGTGATTCGAGTGTAATAAAGTTTAACTCTTCCTTGTTGCCACAACTTTTCCTTTTTTAATTTATCAAGATCATTTAAAGCTTGTTCATGTGGAGGAACGTCTCGTTTAATAATATTTAAAATGGGAATGTTTTTCTTCTTGTTTTTTAAAATAAAATAGGTTAGAACTATAATCCCTATTACAGTAAATGCAAGAAAAACTAAAAACAAGATTTCAAGGAAAGTAACCGGAGCGTCAAAAGGATCTTTAATATCCCTAATACTTTTACCAGTGTGAATATTTACAGTATGAACATTTATTGAAGTGGTTTTAGAAAACAATGTATCTCTATCTTCATCCGATCTAATTATAAAGGGCATGGATGGGATCATATAGCTTCCACTATCAAAGGAAGTTAATAATAACTTTTTCGTGTAACTTATCATTTCATTTTCAACCACGGTATCTACCGGAAACTCTTTTAAAACTTCTATCTTCTTGTCCATCATTTCCCGGACAAGGGGAAACTGGACTTTTGTCCCAGGGAGGGTTTGCAATTCCATGATTAGGTTTGCTTGTTGTCCTATTACTAGATCAGTAGAATCAAGTTCCACTTTTACCCGATTTTCTTGCCCTGCAAGAAAAATAGATATAAAAAAGAAAAAACAGGATGAAATAAAAAATATATACTTATTAGAACTTATCATCTTCACCAAATTTCTTTATCGTTTTTTAAAAAGATTCATCAATGGCAGAACGTAATCTTTACCCGTTTCTAGGTAAACGTAATCAATCCCGTTTCTTGATAAAAAATCCTGTAAATTTTTATTAACCTCTTTCCACCAAGTAGCGTATCTTATTCGCGCCCCTTTATCAGAAGAATCGAACCATACCTCCTCCCCTGTTTCCGCATCTTTTAACTTGATTAAACCTATTGAAGGAATTTCCGATTCCCTCTTATCGTATATCTTTAAAGCGATCAATTCATGTTTTTTGTTGGCTATCCTAAAAGCATTTTCAAAATTTATTTTTTTCTGTTCATCTACATCCAAAAAATCCGAAATAACAAATGATATGCAACGTTTTTTGATCGTATTATCGAGGTAACGAAGAGCTTCCGTGATATTTGTTTTTTTACTAACAGGTTCATATTCTATTAATTCCCTGATGATTCTCAAAGCATGCTTTTTCCCCTTTTTCGGGGGGATAAATTTTTCTACTTTATCACTAAAAAAAATAACACCTATTTTATCATTGTTTTGTATGGCTGAAAAGGAAAGTACCGCTCCTAATTCCGTCACAAGATTTTTTTTCATTTGTGTAGAAGTGCCAAATTCCCTAGATCCGCTAACATCCACTAAAAGCATCACGGTGAGTTCTCTATCTTCCTCGAAAATTTTCACATATGGATGATTAAATCGTGCAGTTACATTCCAATCTATACTCCTAATATCATCCCCATACTGGTAATCTCTCACTTCGCTAAAAACAATTCCTTTACCTTTGAAGGCACTATGATACTCTCCTGCAAATATGTGCCTGGATAATCGACGGGTCTTTATTTCTATGGTGCGAACTTTTTTAAATAGATCGTTTGCTTCCACTTTTGTTATTCTTTTTTCTTGGTTTGAATTGTGAAATACCACTCATCTTTCTTAAGTTCAATAATGTATTTTATACCTTTCATTTCATACTCCCATTTGTTCTCCCCTATTTTTGCATACTTCTTGTTTAATTCCTTCACGCGGGTATTCATGTTAGAATAATCACTAATTAAACGAGTCGATGTACATAAATTATCTTCGGAAAGAAAGGCAAGAAGAGTTTCCTCTCCAAATCTATCCACGAATTTCAGGAATTTAAACGTGGTATTTTTAGCACTGCCATCTACTATGAAGTTAGATTTATTTTCCTTCATGTATTGGATAACTTCTGCTTTATTCATACCTACTATCTCCTGTCCAATACCCATGGTCAATGCCGAAAGGAATGTTAGGAAAATCAAGATTAATTTTTTCATAAAATAATGATTAAAGTAGAATCTCCCCTATGGAACTTCTACTGTATTTAATATTTCAGTAATAATATCTTCGCTCGTAATATTTTCGGCTTCAGCTTCATAACTTAAACCGATCCTATGTCGCAATACATCGTGACAAACCGCACGTACATCTTCGGGGATTACGTAGCCCCTTCTTTTTATAAATGCAAAGGCCTTAGAGGCTTGAGCTAAAAAAATACTAGCCCTAGGTGAGCCCCCATAGCTAATCATATTTTCAAATTGACCAAGTTTATAACTATCTGGAAACCTGGTTGCAAATACAATATCCAGGATATATTGTTCAATTTTTTCATCAATGTACACATCTTTTACCACTTCTCTTGCCCTGATGATATCTGTAGTATTAATAACCGGTGATGCCACTGGAAATTTCTTTAAAAGATTTTGACGAATAATTACCTGTTCGTCATTTTTCCCTGGATAGCTAATAATTACTTTTAACATGAAACGATCCAGTTGGGCTTCAGGCAGGAGATACGTACCCTCTTGTTCTATTGGGTTTTGCGTTGCCATAACTAAAAATGGTTCTTCCAATTTATAAGATTGTTCTCCCAAGGTAATTTGTTTCTCCTGCATGGCTTCAAGCAATGCACTTTGAACCTTAGCCGGAGAACGGTTTATTTCGTCCGCCAAAATGAAATTAGCAAATATCGGGCCTTTTTTAACGATGAATTCCTCTGTCTTTTGACTGTATATCATTGTACCAATCAAATCAGCGGGTAATAAATCCGGTGTAAATTGAATTCTACTGAATTTTGCATTCACGGTTTTTGATAAAGTATTAATAGCTAATGTTTTGGCCAACCCGGGAACTCCCTCAAGCAAAATATGTCCTCCTGATAAAAGGCCAATAAGCAAACTATCTATTAAATGTTTCTGGCCAACAATAACCTTTTTCATTTCTATATTTACCAAGTCAACAAAAGCACTTTCTTTTTGTATTAGATCGTTCAATTCCCGGATATTCGCAGTTTCATTCATAACAAAAAAAATTAGTGAGAAATTTCAAAATATTGGTTTAATATTCAAAAGTATATTTTATTTATTTGTTCTTACATGATTTACCATTTAATAACCATCTTCTTTCGAGAATTCATGATGATTTTTTTATGGCCATTTTGATTGATCTGTTCTAATTATTAATTGATTTACCGAAATTAGTAAACTCGGCTGCCTCGTGTTAATAAACATGGTAAATATATACATTGCATTTTGATAATAAATCATGAATATATTGTGATGAAAAATTTATTCGCAAATTATTATTATTTCTCCACTTTACCCACAAAAAAACTATTAAATATTTTATAAGATTGTTAAAAAATGTTAACCTGGCCATTTCTCTATGTTATAAAGAAGTCACCTCTAATTCTTTCTAGTCATTTTATTTATTTATAAAATTTATCAAATACAGCACTTTCTTTTGATTTTGAAGTATACAGGAAATAATTTATAACGGTTTTATGAGTATTTATTATATGTATAAACCAGGAGCAATTTATAAAACCAAGGCTTTTTGCACACAATAAAATGAACCGAACTTGAGCCAATTTTACATGTTTCACGAATTAATTGGGAATCATTATTAAGAATATACAAGTGAAATAAATGGATTTTCTTATTTTTGCCCGAAAAAACCTTCTATTTCAAAAACTAAATAAGAAAGTAAAAATTAATGAGCATTATTATTTTAATTTTTAAGTGCATTTGTAGAATGGATGTCGTAATTTATAACTTTCCATAATCTAATCATAAATAAAAAAATAGAGTATTAAAAAAAATTACAACCGAATAAAATTCTTAATTTAGTTCTATAAGTTTTAAAAAAGGAAAATGAATTCTGAACCTAAACAAAGATATTTCTTGGAACTGGCATATGATGGAACGGATTATCACGGATGGCAAATCCAAAAAAATGTTTTAACCATACAATCAATTTTGAATGATAAACTATCTCTGAAATTGAAAGAACAGGTATCAGTAACAGGTGCCGGAAGAACTGATGCTGGCGTACATGCAAGTTATTTCGTGGCTCATTTCGATTCCATGCACCAGTTTTTAGACGAGGATAATCATTTTTTAAAATCTTTCAATCGATTTCTACCCCCGGGTATCGTAATATATTCAGTAAATAAAGTAAATAATACATCTCATGCACGATTTGATGCAATTTCTAGAACTTATCATTACTTTTTAACCTTAAAGAAAAAGGTTTTTTTCAATCGTTTTTCGTATTATTGGGATGTACAACTTGATTTGGAAAAGATGAATTTGGCTGCTTCTTTATTAAAAGATTATAAAGATTTTACAAGTTTCAGTAAACTTCATACAGATGTGAAAACCAATATCTGTTCCATAGAGTTTGCAAAATGGGAAAACCACGATGAATACCTGGTTTTCATTATTAAAGCCGACCGTTTCCTTAGAAACATGGTTCGAGCAATAGTTGGCACGCTTCTTGAAATAGGAAACAACAGGAGGAGCATAAATAATTTTAAAAAAACAATTGAGCAAAAGGATCGATCACTTGCCGGAACTTCCAGTCCTGCAAAAGGTTTGTTTTTAACAGATATTGAATACCCCGAAAATATTTTCAATTCTAAATTACCAAAAAATAAAAATACTGAGAAATTATTTAATTTTAATGATTAGATTTTTTATATTCAAGGTTAAAAAGAGTAAAAAAATCTATACCTTTGATATTTGAAACAAGGAATATGAAAAAAATTATACTCATATTATTCTCATTCATACTATTCACTCAAGTGGATGGTCAAACTTCCATCGCTAAAGCACAAGCCATGTTTATATATAACTTCTCCAGGTTAATCTCATGGCCATCTGAATATCAAACTGGAGATTTCGTGATAGGTATACTAGGTACTAGTAACATAGAATCTGAATTGGAAGGTTACTGTGCTACAAAAAAAGTAGGATTCCAAAATATTATAATTAAAAGCTTTAAAAATCCGGAAGATCTCACCAAATGTCATATTCTTTTTGTTAGTTACGGCAAGACAAGTAAAATGGCAGAAATACTTTCTTCCATCCAGGGGAAAAGCACATTGATTATTGCAGAAAAAAGAGGGGCAATTGATGATGGTGCAGCCATAAACTTTATTATTGGCGAAGATCGATTAAAATTTGAACTTAAAGTTGGAAATGCTAGTAAATACGGCTTAAAAATTAGTTCAAAGTTACAAGAAATGGCCATTATGGTAAATTAGGATTCTATCTTATATGGTATTCTAATAAAAAAAAGTACTTGATTCTCATCTAAAACAAGTGTATATAACTGTTTTAAAAATTCCATTCAATACTAAAATAGCCACCCTACTTAATATCTATACCATAATCTTTAGGATACTTTAGGGAATCTTAAGAACCATTTGCTATTCGTTCTTGGATTACTTTATCAAAAATCAACTTAAAAGATTATAAACCAAAATACAACGAAAAGGATTTTAATTATTGAAATTTCATACTTGGAAATATATCATTAGAAGAACTGGGAAATGGTGATAAGCAACTCCCTTGGTTTAATTGGTTTAGCAAGATAACCATCACAACCAGCTTCAAAACTTTTTTCTTTCGCATCTGTCATGGCAAATGCAGTTTGTGCAATAACAGGTACCTTTGAATTCATTTCCTTTATTTTTACAGTGGCTTCAAAGCCATCCATATTTGGCATTTTGATATCCATTAATACTAAATCAACATGTTGTTTACCAAATAATTCTACGGCTTCTAAACCATCTTTTGCCCACACGATTTTCACTCCAGTTTTCTTTACTACTTCATTTATTAGTAAAAAATTATATTCTTCGTCTTCAGCGACAAGTATAGTCTTTTCAGACCAATTTAACTCCTTATCAATAGTTGTTTGAATAACCGGCTCATAAAAGGTTGTTTCAACCTGTTCATTCGGTATAGTAAAACGAAAAACAGACCCCTTTCCCTCTTCCGAATCAATAAAAATATCCCCACCCAGTAAATTAATCAGTTTCTTACAAATCGTGAGCCCTAAACCGGCTCCCCTATAAAGTTTTGTTTTATTATCTTCTATTTTACGAAAACGATCAAACACTAGGTTTTTCTTATCATCAGACAAACCAATACCTGTATCGCGAACAAAAAATGTAATCTTATCTTGGTTGATATCCTCAATGCCAAATTCCACGAATCCTTTATCAGTAAATTTTATAGCATTACTTAGTAAATTGGATAATACTTGCCTAAACCTATAAGGATCAGTCTTTATAGTTAAATTATCATGAAAATTATTTCTATTAAAAATTAATTCAACATCATTTTTTCTCCCCAGGTTCATTTTTTCATTGTATGAAACATATATCTCGTTCATGATAATACTGATGTTACACTCAGTTTTATTGATCCGTATTTGCTCTGCCTCAATTTTTGCTATATCTATAATATCATCCACCAGGTTTAGCAATGAATTGCCACTATTGGTAATTAATTCGGCATATTCTTTCTTTTTACCCGGAGTTAAATCTTCTTCAGCCATGAGACTGGAAAAACCAATGATGGAGTTCATTGGAGTACGGATTTCATGAGACATATTGGATAAAAAAGCTGTTTTTAATTTGTCTGCTTGTTCAGCACGTTCTTTAGCTTCTTTAAGGTTTTTTTCAGCTTTATCCCTCTCTATTTCGCGTTTTTGTAATTGACTTAACATATTATTAAACCCATCGTACAACTGTCCTATTTCATCTTTCACCGGATGCTGGAGACGAATAGAATAATCAGCTTTATCCGTAATTTCCTGTGTAACAGAAGCTAATTTTAAAATGGGGGTTGAAATGATTTTTTGGAAGTGGCTTGCCAAAATGTAAGCCAATAATAATAATGCAGCAAGAATTCCCAAAATAATAAATAACAAACTTTTAATTTCTGCATACATGGGTGCTGTAGAAATTTTTGTCACTATTATACCGTATAAATTACCATCATAATAAACGGGTTCTTGGACAACCAGGTAATTTCGATGAAATTCATAAGAAGGGGATGTCTTTATTGTTTCAACAATAAAAGTATCGAGGGATGTGCTAAAGGAAGCGAATAACTCCTTATCATGATTGTACAGTTTCACGCTCATGAAATTTGGAATGGCCTGTAGTTTGGAAATTACCTCTTTGGCACCTTCCTTGTCGTGAAAAAATAAGGGACTAACAGTATATTCACCTATTAGTCTCGTATTTAATCTGGCATTATTTAAAAGATCCCGTTTTAACCAACGGACATCCTTGCTAATTTCAAATATAAAACCAATGCTTATTATCAACACCGATATAAACATTATTATGGCAATAATTTTTTTTCTTATGGTCAGTCCTTTTCTTTTCATTTTTCCCCTGTTACCTATTTAGGTATACCTGATGATATTTTTTCAAAATCATTCAAATAATTTCCCCTTGATCATTAATTATCCTTTAGGTGGAATGAATTCTAAATAATATTATCATGAAAAATCATGATAATTTCCCTACCTGCTAATTTAATTTATTTTTTCTTCTTATTCCATAATAACGGGGAATTTATAAATAAAATTCAATAAAAATGGTAAATTTCTTTACGTGATTTTTTAATGAATGAATTACCAACCTATTTAACTAATTTTAAATAATATAATGTTTATCCATGTTAAAAACTAACCGGTACGAGCTAGAAGTTCCAGGTTTGCCAAGCTTTTTCTGCTTGTAAGTGCAACATTTCCAATCCATTCTTAATTTTTGCTCCTTTTTCCTTTCCATATTTAAGAAAACATGTTTCCCCCGGATTGTAAACTAAATCAAATAGAACGTGATCGGAAGTCAAATATTCATAAGGAATAGCGGGACAACTATCTACGGCAGGATAAGTTCCCAGTGGGGTAGCATTAATGATCACCAAAGACTCCCGTATCAATTCTCCTGTTATATCTTCATACCTAATTTCATTTTCTTTTAATTCTTCAATTGATGCGCTTAAGAAAAAGATTCCCTTTTTCTTCAAAACGTGTTTAATAGCTTTTGATGCTCCTCCAGTTCCTAAAATCAATGCTTTTTCATGCTTTGGGGTTAGCAATTTTCCAAGTGAAACTTCAAAACCATAAATATCTGTATTAAATCCTATGAGTTTTAATTCATTCCCCTGTTTTAGTAACTTGATAGTATTTACTGCACTAATTTCGGCCGCGGTTTCATCCAATTCATCCAGGAAGGGAATCACTTTTTCTTTATAAGGAATGGTAACATTCAATCCATGTAATCCAGGATTATCTTTTATAACTTTTGGAAATTTATTTATATCATCAATCTCGAAATTTTTATACTCGTGGTCAAAAAGTTCTTGTTCTTTAAATTTACTTGTAAAATATTTCTGTGAAAATGAATGTGTTAAAGGGTATCCTATTAATCCGAATGTTTTCATACAAAAAATAGTTTATAATTATAAATTTATATCGGTTTTCATTCTCAAGGGATATAAGCAAGTAAAAAATAAACTATATTATGCTTTTTTACTTTGCGCTAATCTTTCAATTAATACTATCGATGCAATTCCTGCAACCATTAGTAAAATGGCAATAATTACTTCAATGGAAAGACTTTCCGGTATAAATTTTTTATACTTGAGAATTACGTATTCACCATCTTTTAATAAAAATTCTCCAACTTCATTTTTCAAGTACACCGGTTTTTGCCAAGGCCAAAGAATACCCAGCGAACCCAGGATAAATCCTGACAATACAGCAATGGTAATATCTTTGTATTTTTTATATAACCAAGAAAGAAGATGTGAAAAAGCAATAAGTCCAAAAACAGCACCGCCCATAACAGGTAGTAGAATGTCTATCCTAATTTCAGTGATGGCCTTTATTACAATTAATTTATAATTTCCCAGCAAAATTAAAATAAAAGATCCTGATAACCCGGGTAATATCATACTACACATGGCCACGATACCACAAACAAACAAATAGAAAATGTTATCATTCTCGGTGGATGGTGTAAGTAAGGTAATTAATATGGCTCCAATAGTGCCAATAATCCAAGAAATGATTACTCCCGCGGACCACTTATTTATGGTTTTTCCAACATAATAAACAGATGAAATTATTAAGCCAAAAAAAAATGCCCAGATATACACCGGGTATTCTATAAAAAGGTATTCCAGCAGTTTAGCAAGAGAAATAATACTTATGGCAATGCCTGTAAAAATGGCGATTAAAAAAAATATATCCGTATGCTTCGCAAATTCTTTTAAACGTCCCGTAAAAAGTAATCTTAATGCTTTTATATCGAATGATTTCACAGCATTGATTAACCTTTCAAAGACACCTGTTACCAGGGCAATTGTTCCACCGGATACACCGGGAATAACATTGGCAGCCCCCATGGCCATCCCCTTTAATACGTTTACTGGTTGTTGTTTAAATTTATTCACTTTTTTGTTTGTTTTGTTTTGCAAATATAACATTAACTATGAACAATATATTTTTAAACAATGATATTTTTATAGCTTTAACCCAAAAAGCAGGTAACCCAGGAATTAATCTCATGTTTATTCCTAATTAG
>CAZOSQ010000084.1:0-10594 GCA_964582245.1 uncultured Bacteroidales bacterium
AGGATTAACCAAAAATAGCTACTATGAGGCTAATTTTCCTTTCTTTGTTTTATGCTTTAATACCCTGCATATCCACTGCTCAAGTTGCAAATTTTTCTACCAGCCAATCTGAAGGATGTGGTTATTTGCTCGTACAATTCAACGCCTCTGCATCAAGTGGAACTGGATCTCTCACTTACCATTGGGACTTTGGTAATGGGAACAAGGAAGATTTAGATGATAAGATAGCATTTGCTTCTTATGATGAGACAGGTACTTACACGGTTAAATTAATAGTGGAAGATGGCAATGGAAACATGAGTGCCCCTTTTACACGTACCATTCAAATACATGAGGCTCCCGTTCCTAATTTTTCCACCTCGGGAACAACTAGTGGTTGCAGTCCTTTGAACGTTCAATTCCATGACGGCTCTTCTTCCGGGTCTACTATTTCTAAATATTTTTGGGAGTTCGGCGATGGCAATACGTCCAATGAGCAAAATCCCTTGCATGAATATACTTCCCCGGGAAATTTTACCGTCAACCTACAAGTTACCGATCAAAATGGATGCGTGGCCAACATTGAAAAGAAGGATGTGGTATCTACCACGGGAGGAATACGGTTTAACATATCAGGTGACCGGACTTATTCATGCGATACGAGCAGTTCCTTGACCACTAATTTTAACCCGGGACTTGGATATACTGTTGATCTTACACAGTATAATTTCCTGTGGGATTTTGGTGATGGGACAACTTCAACCGAGCCAAAACCTACCCATACTTTTTCTAAAGGGGCATACGATGTTGACTTAACTGTTTCCACGAAGGATGGACTTTGTTCCGTCCAACAAAAATATCCTTCTTTTATTAATGTTGGTAAGGTGAATGCTTCTATTTCTTATGGAAATACTTATCCCCATTGTGGATTCCCTGTATTTAAATTTGAGATAGAGAATTTTGGGGTTGCGGATGATCAAGATATTAGGTGGGATTTTGGAGATGGAACCACGGAAACCAGGACGGGGAGCCGAAGTATTGATCACAAATTCTTATCTTCCGGGAACTATGAAGTAACAGCTTTTATAGGGGATCCCTTTGATCCAACTTGCGTGAGTGAAGCAAAGACGACTGCTGTTATTAATATCCCCGATTATAAATTTACGGCCGATAATCCTCACAATTGTAATTCTGTACCCATTACCTTTACGCCACCCAACATTTGGAATTCACAATCGTTTATATGGCAGTTTGGGGATGGGACCTCTTCTTACGAGAAGGAACCTGTTAAAACTTATACCCAAAATGGCACCTATGATGTGACTTTGACCATCGTGATAGGCAAGGAAAATGCTTGTTTGTTAACCTTTGAACAAAAGGATTTCGTTCACGTGGGTGGTCCTTCAGCTACTTTGAATACCAATGGCAGGGAAATTTTATATGACATGCCCGTGGGGTATGACCTTTCCGGGTTATCAACTGAATACTTAGAAGGGGGCTGCCTTTCTGATGCCGTCAATTTTTCCGCCACTGATATTAAAGGAGATATTGAAAAGTATATTTGGATTTTTGGAGATGGCACAACACAAGAAACCACCACGCCACAGACTTCACACAATTATGTTATGGAAGGGGAATTTTCCCCTGAACTTGTTCTAGTGGATAAACAAGGTTGCACTGATACAGTTCGTTGTGATGATTGCGTGAGGAGAGGCGACAAAAATATTGCTGATGTGGTTATCACATCAAATGGTGATACAGTAAATTATATTAATGATACCATCTGTTGTTTTTATAACTTTGGATTTTATAACCAGACAGATCCCGATGAAGTGGATCTTATTTGGTACTATCTTGACCTGGTAGGTGATCTACCTCCAGCTTTTTCGGGATACTACAAGGAGAACGGTCAATTCTATGACTATTCCGGCGCAATTGCTAATCCTGCTTCCCTGGATTTCATGTACATTTTAGCTTCTTTCTCGTTGACAGTTGTGGGCGATGATCCCAATTTGTTTTATGATGCCTATGATAATGGATGTCCCACCAAGGTGGAATATCCAAAATTCGTGAATCACCGCTTACCCTGGGGTAATTTTCTGTATACCCCCCCCGAATGTGAACCCAACGTGGATCCTAATGCGGATACCGTCGTTTTTGATTTGAATGATCCTGTAACTTTCCAAGGCGATTGGCTTGCTGAAGAAAATTATCCATTAGATTCCGTGGTTATAGGTATTCCGCTTCCCGGGTATGGTTCATATACTTACCGGAGAAGTGAACATGGTATATTGAATTTGCAACAACTTCAAAATAAAGGAGCGTTCCCGGTAATTAAATTTCATAAAGCAGATAATCCTGGTATGTTCATGGTTACTACCAATCTATATGATTCCGATCCTGCTGATCCAAACGGATTTATAAAGCCGCCTGCTGCTATTGATGAATGTGGCCCTCCCGGTCCTGCTTGTTTTGATCAAGTTCCTATTACCGTCATTTTGGATGCAATAACAGTAAACATCATCACGCAAAGTTCTGTAAATTCCGGATGTGCACCACTTACCGTGGATTTCCAGTTGCAGGATCGCAGGGTAGTGCAAGCCGATTCCACCTTGACCTGGTTGTTCAGTGACGGGCAGGTGGCTTATGGCCCTAATCCCACGGTTACTTTTCCTGACCCGGATACTATAACCTACCACATGTCCGGCTATGATTCTTCCGGGTGTGTCATTGACTCAGTCTTTATCAATGATACCATTATCGTGAATGGAATAAACGTTTCTTTTGAAATTGACAGCATCGCGTTGTGTTTGAATGATCCGGCCTTGAGCCAGGTAAATATCACGAACAATTCCTATTCAAGCGGGACGATTGTCGAGAATAAGTGGAATTTTGCAGGTTATGAAGAAATGGTGAGAAACGATCCCCAATTTGATTATCATTTTCCACCGGGAAGCGCTCCACCTTTACACCTCCAGTTTGTCCCGAAATACATTGTCCTCACGGCCACGGATGATGCAGGATGTACGCAGAAAGACAGCGTGGCGGTTTACCTTCGGAAACCGGAGGCTAAGGTAAATTTTGCCTTGAAAGAAAATAATAGTTGCAGACCCTGGGCCTGGATGGACCTGGATCATTACGAATTCGTGGGCGGGGTTCCCCCCATATACGGGGATCTTTATTGGAAATGGGACACGGCCACCGATTATAATGTTAAGCAACTTTTTGGTGCACATGGGACACAAGTTTTCTCGAAAGGACAAGCGGGTGCAATTAACATGTTTGTTAAAATAAACGGTGATGCTATGGGTGAGTGCCCGGCTACTTCCAAGGATACAACTTTTACTTTCGTGGTGGATACCATCAAGGCTAATTTCTCCATTAGCGATACCCTGGTCGTATGTGCCCCGGCTACTGTCACCTTCAATGATACCAATACCGTGTTGATCGGTGATTCAGTTGCTATTGAAGAGCGTAACTGGATATTATATAACTCTTTTGGTGAGATTGAAAGAACATCTACGGATGCAATACCTACTTTCGTGTTATCCACCCAGGGTTATTACAAGCTGGAGTTGAAAGTAACCGATGAAAACGGTTGTAAAGGAACCGTTATATCGGATTCCGTGTTGCTTATTGATAGCCCGGAAGCCGATATAATGCTACCCAATGATACCATATGCATGGGAGAATCGCTTCTATACAAGGTAGAATCACTAGGGGGTAATGGTTTTAGTTGGGATTTTGGCGATGGTGAACGACCCATGAATAATGATTCGGTTCATTATACTTTTAATCAACCTGGACAAAAGATAGTCCGAGTAACAGTGTATTATTTTTATGCCGATACGAATAACTGTCAATCTGATGCTCGCGATAGTATATACGTGAAACCTGCACCTATTTTGAATATTAAAGATACCACCGTTTGCAAGGAAGATACAGCTTACCTTGAGGCTCCTTTTTCACCTGATTATTCATATTTTTGGGAGCCTTCAGGTTCTATCAATTCATCTCTTCCCGTCACGGTTGCGGATACCTTTTATCTCACCGTAAAAGAAATCAGGGAGGGTTGTATTTCATATGATACCATTGTCGTTTCCCATTACAATTTGCCCGTGGTAACTATTGATGCTGAATCTCCCGTCTGCGAGGGGCAGGATGTCGAATTGATTTCCTCATCGGACCCTATGGCAACTACTTACGAGTGGACCCGGGGGAATCAATTATTTAGTACAGTGGAAACTCCCACCATTACAATTGATACAACATTAACAGTATATCTTCACGTGGTCGATATCAACGGGTGTGAAAATGATGCTGAAAAGAAAATTATTGGGGTTGAAAAGCCAATCCTGGAAATAGAGGATATTATATTGTGCATTCCTGATTCTATCCTGGTAAATGCGAATCCTATCAATGGCCAATACCCATCCAAAAAATATGTTTGGATCAAGGATAATCAAAAACTAAACGATACAACCGAACAAGTACTTTTAAAGGAAGCCGGCGAATACATGGTGGAAATAGATGTGGGAGAATGCCAATCGTCCGATACCTTTAAATTGACCGTGAATCCTAAGCCTGATATTTCAAAAAACGATGAAGTGATAATATATTGTGAAGAATTTGGAGATGCACAACTGGATGCCGGGGAGGCAATAGAATATTGGTGGTACCATTCGGGAGAAACAAGCCGGGAAGTTTATGTCAATGTAGAGGATACATTTTCTGTCCAATTGACAAACGAGTTTGGTTGTACAGCCGAGGATACCATTTTGGTCATTTCGCGGTGTAGACCGATTGTGAAAGTACCCGATGCTTTTATTCCCGGTGATGTAAATGGACTTGATAATAAATTTTATGTCAATTACTATAATATTGGAGAATTCCAATTGTATATTTTCAACCGGTGGGGAGAAATTATTTTTGAAACCGAAGATCCCGATGATGCGTGGGATGGAAAATACAATGGTAAAGACATGCCTCCCGGGGTCTATCCCTGGCTAATTCGATATAAGGGCGATAATCCCGATTACAAGAAAAATAACGAGATAAAAGGCAGTGTAACCATTATTAGGTAAAATATGATGAGAACGTGTACATATAGGAGGCAAAATTTGATAAGGACAATTTGTTTTTTTTCTTTAGTCCTATTTTTCACGTTATTCCAAGCCAAGGGACAGGATATTCAATTGACCCAGTATTATAATGCGTCCCAATACCTGAACCCGGCTTTTGTTGGAAGTTCTTATGCTTTTCGTGCGGTTGCTGATTCTCGTTTACAATGGCCGGCACTGGAAGCAAAATATGTTACTTATTATTTATCTCTTGATTATAACCTTGAAAAGTACAACAGTGGGTTTGGGGGATACATTATCAATGACAATCAAGGGCAAGGAAAAATCAGGCAAACTGAAGTAGCTTTGCAATATGCATCCTGGGTTAATATAAACGAGAATTATAGTTTCCGTGCTGGAATTCAAGGTTCTTATAATTGGGTAAGCTTGGATTATTCACAATTGTCTTTCCCGTCCATGTACAATTCATCTGCCCTGGATTATAGCAATACAACCTTACCCGGTACTTTACAAGATATCCAAAATCCGGGTTATTTTGATGTAGGAGCAGGATTTTTATTATATTCCGACTATTTGTGGTTTGGTTATTCTCTTTATCATGTGAATAAACCTGTCGAAGGTTTTTTAAATAACCCTTATGAATCTCGTACTAATTTCAGGCATGCCATTATCGGTGGGTATAATTTGAAATACAATATTGGTAAAAAAGAAAGCTTGTATTCATTTAATTTACAGGTTATGCCGACATTCTTGTTCAAAAAACAAGGTTCTTCAGATCAATTAGACCTAGGAGTTTATGTTCAATATAAAGATATTTTATTTGGTACTTGGTATAGGGGAATTCCTGTTAAAAACTATAACAACGATCTCAAAAATATTAACAATGAATCACTAATATTCTTGGCTGGAATGAGGTTTGATAGTTTTTCTGTTTCTTATTCCTATGACCTGGTAATATCTAAACTATATTCTTCGTGGGGAGCCCATGAAATCACGTTTATATTTCGTTATCCACCCGAGGACAAGTTTGTCTCTAAACATAAAAAATTTAAGTCCATTCCTTGCCCCAAGCTTGAAAAAACTCCTAGAGACTAAAGATTATAATGAATTTTTCTAAGTTAAGCGTGAAATTTTGTTACCTTATTTCATTGGAATACATTGTAAATCCAGTATATACAAAAAAAGGAATAAAAATAGAATGCAATATGATTGAGAGGGTTCAACTTTATTCTTTTCTATCTGTTTTTCTATTAAAAGTTAATAATTCACTTAATGATACATTATAATAGAAATATGAGTGGTACCTGCTTATGGTTAAAATATTTGATGTAATTTTAAACTATATGTTAATAATATAGATGCTCGTAAAGCATTATTTATGATATTGTCTAGAAATATTGCTTATAATCAATGATTTTGACATGTTTTTAATTGGAGAATTCATTTACTGTCAAAAGTAAAAACCTGGTTTTACCTATCCGTTATTTGGTAAAATTCTAAACTAAAAAAACCTGTTAACATGTTGCAAGAAGAAAAAGTATATAATAAAATATCCTTACTTGAGAAGGAAAACCAGGACTTAAAGAAAGAATTAGAATCTATTAAAAGTACGTTTGATGCAATATCAGAGTATGCAAGGGATTTCATCATACGGTTTGATCGTGATCTTTGTTTCGTTTACGTGAATAAAGCCATTAACCTAACTTTTGATTTGCCCGATGGTTACTTGATTGGAAAGAAAATAGATGAATTAAAATTGCCCGGAAAGTATAAGATGATGTACAACGAGGCTTTAGAAAAGATTTTTCATACCGGTGAACCTGAAAATTTTGAATTCTCCATGCCGTATAGAGATAAGAAATTATTTTTTTCAGCTACCGTGGTACCCGAAAAGGGTAAGGAAAATCATTTTGATCATGTTTTAGCTATCTTAAGGGATGTAACTTCTCAACGACAATCAACCCAAGAAAGAGAACAGCTATTAAAAGAAAACCAGGAAAGTCGAAAGTTTATGAATACCTTGATTGATTCTTTGCCCGTCTCCATTGCATTATTGTCCGGGAAAGATCATGTCTATACACTTCAAAATAAATATTCACGTGAAATTTTCAAGGGAAAAGGGGCAACTGCATTGGGGCGCCCCTTGTTTGAAGTATACCCGGAACTTAAGGATGCTTTAAAGGATCCCTTGGACAAGGCTTATTATGAAAAATACAAGTTTCATACAGATGATCAACCCATATTTTTTGAAACAGGGGAGGGGGTTAATAAGAATTATCTCTCAATTAGTTTTATTCCTATAAATGGTCATGGAAAAGGCGGTGAAGTCCTTTCAGTGGCCCAAGATACGACCAAACTTGTAAATGCCAGGATAAAAGCCGAGGAAGAATCCGCACGAAGCAAGGCTATATTATCCAGTATAACCAATGCCATTACTATCATGAATCCTGACGGGTTTATTGATTATATGAATGAAACAGCTTTAAAATTGAATTTAGTAGATACACCGGACATTCAAAGACATATTTCAGATTTTGAATCAGTTTGGAAAGTTAAGGATTCTTCTGGCAGGGAATTGCCTCCAAGCCAGTGGCCTTTCACTAGGGCTTTGAAAGAACCCTTTAGTGGAATGGAAGTGGAAATTGTATGGCAAAAAACAGAATATAATAGGTTTTGTAACTATTCCGGTACTCCCGTTTATGATAAGAATGGTAAAATGATTTGTGCCATAACAATTTGCCAAGATGTTTCTGAACAAATTCTAGCCCATCATAAACTTGAAGAAACAGCGCTTCGTGATGAAGCTATTTTAACTAATATGACGGATGGGTTAATGATCCATGAGAAAGATGGCAGGTTATCTTACCTTAATCCTACTGCAAAACTTTTGCACGATATTCCTCCCTGTGCTGAAAAGGACTTGGAAAAAATTATCTCTTTTACCCTAAGGGATTTAAATGATAACCAGTTAAATATTCAAGACTGGCCGTTTTCCAAGGCATTAAGACACGAGAAGTTCATAGGATACGAGGTGAAAGTGAAAAATGATCATTCCGGGAGGGAATGGATCGCCAGTTATAACGGAAGTCCTGTTTTTAATGGCGTGGGAAATTTAATCTTTGTAGTTATCACCGTTAATGACATAACAGAACAAAAAATATCGGAAAAAATAATACATGATAGAGAAGAGCAATTTCGTCACATGTTTGAACTTCATAATGCTGTTATGTTATTAATTGAACCTGAATCCGGGAAAATTATGGATGCCAACCTTGCTGCCACTGCTTTTTACGGGTATTCAAAGAAGGAATTACAGGCAAAAAGAATAGAAGACCTGAATAAACTAAAGCCCGAGGAGATAAAAAGTCATAGAAAACGAAGTTTGGAAAAAAATGGTCATTATTTTGTTTTTCCACATGTTTTATCAAATGGTCAGGTTCGTCAAGTTGAAGTTCATTCATCACCGGTTGAAGTTAAAGGAAAGAAATTATTGTTTTCCATCATCCATGATATTACTGATCGTAGCAGGTTACAAGAAGTAATTAAAAACTCGAATGAACAATTGAGAATCACCAATGAGCATTTATCCAATTCTAACCTGCGCCTGAGCAAAATAAACAATTTGTTGGAAAACATGCTTTACATTACAGCTCATGATTTAAGAAGCCCAATCGCAAACATGAAATTAGCTATCAATGTTATCAACCGGGCGGTTAACCTGGATCAAAAATTGTTTGTGATAAATAGTTTCCCGGAGTTGGTTAATCAAATGGATAGAACTATTTTCGGGTTGTCGGAGGTTTTACAAGTGGAAAAAGATAAGAAACAAACAATAAGAAATCTTCAAGTCAAGAATTTAGTGGAGCAGTTAGAGGTTGAGAACAGGGATACGATTATTAATAAAAATGCATTGGTTAGCAAACACTTGGATAATATATATATATGTTATATTGAGACATTCTTATACAGTATTCTTAAAAACCTTCTCGGGAATGCATTAAAATATGGAAAAGATGATGAACCCTTGCATATTAATATAAGCGGTTATAAATTAGAACATTTTACCTTGATTAAATTTTGTGATAACGGGATCGGGATAGATTTGGAAAAAAACAAGGGTAGTTTATTTACACCATTTAAAAGATTGACAAAAAAAGGTGAAGGCACAGGCGTTGGTTTGTATATCGTGAAAAGCATTATTGAAAAGAATGGTGGATATATCGAAGTGGAAAGTCAACCGGGTATGGGTACAACCTTTTACTGTTATTTAAAACCATACGATCCTTGTTGATTTCCGGATCAAGAACTTTTGAATACATGATGATGACATTTTTTGTTTAACTTTAAGCAAAAAATGAAAGAAATAAAAGAACCCATACTGGTTATTGGAGGGACAGGACATTACGGAAAATATATCGTCAAAAGTCTTCTTCAAAATCATGTTTCCGTAAGGCTGTTAACACGTTCCAGGGAAAAATCATTGAAACTTTTTAATGAAACAGGTATAAACCGATCTGCCGCGGAGAAGAGCTCACATAAAAAGATTGATATCATTGAAGGGGATATTTTGAATTTTTCCTTGGCTGATGAAATTTTAACTGGCATAAGGGGGATCATCATCTGTTTATCCGCTTTTAACAAGGCGCAAATTCATAAAATGAAAGAAATTGAATATGACGGTGTGGTAAATTTATTAAATAAGGCCAAGGAAAAAAATATCAACAGGATAGTTTACATTTCCGTTTATGATATAAACTTACCTATGGCGAAAAGGTTACAATTAGTTCCTGGATTGATTAAGAATAAAACTGAAACTTATTTAAAAACCTCTTCATTCAATTGGACAATTTTAGGAGTGCCAGCTTCGATGGATGTTTTTTTTACAATGATCCGGGGAAAAAACATGATGGTGCCCGGTGGTGGTCCAGCGATCTTTCCTTGTGTTAATAAAAGAGATGTGGGGGAAATAGCTGCAAAAGCTGTTTTACGGGATGATTTGACAAACATGCGCATCCGTGTGCCAGGACCGGATAGTTTGAATTTTTACAAGGCAGCCGATTGTATTTCTAATTGTACCGGGAAGAAAATTCAAGTAAAAAAAATTCCTATGATAATACCCCGGTTGGTTTATATTGTTTCTTATCCCTTTGGGAAAATAAACAATACGATGCTATACATTAGGAACATAATGGGTTATGCAAGATTGTTAAACAAATTTCCCCCGGCGCTAACAAGTTCTTTAAAAAAGGATCACCAGTTTCTTGTTGATACTTTTGGTATAAATCCCATGACATTTGAAATGGAAGTCAAAAGAAGGATTCAAAAGGATAGATGAAACCGATCAGATCAACAGGTCGACTTGGAAATATTTGAATAAAAAAGTGTAAGTTCAAGATACAAAACAAGTCACTTCTGACCGGGTAAATTTTAAATAAAATTAAAAATGCACGAGCATAGCCGTCAAGCTAAGAACGTTCCTGTTTGAATTACGGTACAATTAAGATAAACATTAGTAAACACTTGATGGTTTTCAG
>CAZOSQ010000085.1:0-10437 GCA_964582245.1 uncultured Bacteroidales bacterium
TGGTCCTTTTTCAATTTCAAATTCCACTTTATCCCCGGCCTTTACGTCCTGCAAACAATCATTGATATGAAAAAAAACAGACTCATGTTTCCCGCTACTGTTTATAAAACCAAATCCCTTGGTTTCATCAAATTTAGTTATTTTACCTTTTTGAGTTGTATCCGTGCTTTTCATTCCTCCTTTAGGAACGGAGATCTCAATATTTTCAGCTTCTATTTCTGTCTTATCTTCTAAAGATGGTGGTTCAGAGCAAATTTGGCCATTTTCATCAACCCATGCCAACATATCATCGAAACTGTTTTTACCTTGTTCTTTTTTTTCTAGTCTCCGTTTTTCCTTGCTATTCCTCTTTTTTGCTTGTTTGGTTCGAACTTCTTTTTTACCAAATGTTTCTTTTGATCTGCCCATATATTATTTTTAAATTATTAATTATTAGTATTAAAATATGTTTTCCCCAATAGTATTTTCTTAATTTTTATCAACCCGGTATTCCTAATTTGTCGAACTCGTTCTCCTGATATATTAAGCATCCCGGCAATATCATGCAAACTGTACACCTCGTTATTATTTAAACCAAATGACATGGATAAGATATCGAATTCCCTTTGATCCAGTTTTTTCATGGTCCTGTGCAAATCTATCCTTAGTGATTCGTTTACAAGCCCATTGTCAGGTGAAGGCATACTATCTGTTTCTATAGTATCATATAACGTAAAATCACTCTCTCCATTGTGTGACAAAGGCTTATCAAATGATACCTGGCGGTGTTTTATCTTGTCGTTCTCGTCTATCAAGTGTTCGTTTAGTTCCAGGTACTCTGCCAGTTCACTATTTGTAGGCTCTCTCTCGTACTTTTGTTCCAGGTAGGGAATAGCTTTTGAGATTTTATTTTGTGATGACAACCTATTTAAAGGCAATCTTACTATTCTTGTTTGTTCAGATATAGCCTGCATAATGGATTGTCTAATCCACCACACGGCATAGGATATAAATTTAAATCCTCTTGTTTCATCAAATTTTTTGGCAGCTTTAACCAGTCCAACATTGCCTTCATTTATTAGATCGGCAAAAGATAGTCCCTGGTTTTGATATTGCTTAGCCACAGAAATGACAAAGCGCAAATTAGCTTCAACCAGCTTTTGCAATGCTTTTTCATCTCCATTGCGTATTTTTAAAGATAGTTCCACTTCCTCGTCAATAGTAACCATGGGGTATTTATTCACTTCCTGGAAATAAAGATTGATCGAGGTCGCATCTCGTTGTGTGATTTGCTGGGTTATCTTGAGCTGGCGCATGGTTATCCTGTATTAAATGATTTCCTAAAATTGTAAAATTTTAATCGAGATAATAGATAACCAAACGTTTTTGCAGGAATAGGTAGTAAGAAGTACCCTATTCACGATCAGAACCAATAATAAACCCATGCCGCTTGGTTAAAAAAACAAAGCGGTTCATGGTTATATTTAAATACCCGTTCCGGGTTAAACACTATTTACAGGTGTCAAATCGGGGGTGAAGGATTCATTTTCCCACCAGAAACATCCCCCAAAATATAAAGAGGAACAGGTTTACTTGATTATCAATTTTAAATCGTCTTTAAAATTGTTATTTAACATTAAAAGCTACCAGTCCTTTATCACCCTGCTTAATGTCAAAACTAACTTCCTGCTCGGTAGATAAACCACTAAAAGGGCTTATTAATCCTGAGCGATGAACAAAAATGTCTTTTCCTTCTAATGATGCGATAAATCCGAATCCCTTGGATTCGTTATACCATTTTACTTTTCCTTTATTCATTGTTATTCTTAATATTCTTTTTTGGCCCGGGCTTCATTAACTGTAATTTGCCTGTTCTCCAAATCAGTGCCATTAAGTTCCTTTATGGCGGTTTTTGCTTCTTCATCATTGTCCATTTCAACAAATCCGAAACCTTTGCTCCGACCATTATACTTATCCGTGATTATTTTAACCTCGGATACATTACCATACTCTTCAAAAACGTTTTTTAGATCTTCCTCGCTAATTTTATAATCGAGGTTTCCAACATAAATATTCATGATATTAAATTAAATTTCGGCTTATTTTAAAAGCCGGATTATTATTGCACAACAACCAAGTATAGTAAAACAAGAATTGCTTTAATTAAGCCTGGTGCTGCATTATCTAAGAAATTGAATAAGAAAAAGAAACGTAGAATAAATAAAGTAAAATATAATTACGCATTTTTCAGATACAAAATCGATACAAATATACATAAACTAATTATCATTACCTAACTCTTGCTACGAATAATTTATCCATTATTCTTAACCTGGTGGAACTTACCTCTTTTGTTTTTTCTTGTATTTATTCGACCATAGCAGGTACCCGTTGATCACTACAATCACACTTACCAGCCCCAAAAGAGGAACAATCAGTATATAGAAATCTCCAATTGAACTTTTAAAGATCCTGCCCGTGTGTATTTCAAGGGAAAGGTTCCACAAGGACATCTATGATTTATCTTCCACATTCTTGGGCATTCCCGGGAATCTTCCTCCATGTTTTAATGCAATTACCCCTTTATCATAATCTACCATGTACTTTTTTCTTTGTGTGCATGTAATTATACCAGTAACTTTAAAATCTCCCACGGGTCTCCCTCCTTTTACTCCCTTGTAAAGGGTTCCCTCGACAAGGTTGTAGATTGTAGGATACGACGGATGCCAGGCAAACAAACCACTGAATGAACCCACCAAGAAAGCACCATTTCCATAGGGTTCGAGAGTATTTATTCCCATCACGCTCACCGGGGGTTGAATTTTAAAGCGAACAGGTTTGGAACTCTCTCGTTTCATATAGTACATGCCATCCGAAGTGGAAAGAAGAAAAATATCCCTATCCTTGTCGTAAAGCAGATCTCTTAATTTATCATACCACGGGTTGGGTTGGTCAAGATGAGAAAATTTAATTGGTTTTACTTTTGTATATCCTATAGCAATCAACAAAGGTGGGCGCAAAAACATTCCTGTAAAAAACAAGAGAATGAGAAAAACAAAAATCCATGCACCTACACGGTTATGCCATTTTAGAGACCACCTATTTATTTTAACAATGGACTGGATCTTTTCTTGTTTCCTTTTTCGTTTTCTTATCCATCCCGGGAAAAAGAAAAAAATGATTCCTGTCAAGGATAAAAAAATGGTTATTATTCCTAAAAAATCAACAAAAAGTTTACCCGGCAAACCAAGTATTTCACCGGAATGAATTTGCCAGATGGTTTCGAAAAGACTCACCTCTTTTTTATATCCTAATGGCTGGTCAAGCTCGATCTTTTTGAATTCGGTACTAGGGCCTTGCGATTCTCCCTTGAACAAGTAAGACCGGTTTAGAACATATAGAGTATCGCCAATGCTTTCGATGGCCACAAACCTATCAATATCGACTTCAAGATCGAATTTTTCCCATTTTTCCTCTTGTTGGTTAAAAACATACAATCCAAACTGGGTGGCGGCATATAAATTTCCATCTCCCGGGTGGTGTACATCAAATATTTTCCTGTTATCGGCTCCCTTGGGAAATCCATTGTTCATGTTGCGATAATGGATAAAAGCAGAATCTGTTGTCCATATCCCGATGTTTCCATAAACCAATATACTGTCACTATTGATGATAAGATTACTTTTTATTGCGCTATTGTTCCAATTTTTGTATTGAAAATCTTTAGGTAATGCGTGCCGGGAAACTTCCAGCCCGGAAAAAAATTCTCGATGGTTCATAATAATACCTGTTACACCGTAATAGAACAGGATAAATGAAACAATTAATCCTGGCCACCTGTGCAATTTCCTGTAAAATTTCCAACCTTGGTTCATGATTATTTCTTGGTAATTTAAATTATGAGAAAAATGTAAAATAAATTCATTTTCCTTGGTGTCCGATTTAAAATTGGGCTGAGTTATTATGTTCTCATGAAAGCCGTACTTACATCCTCAAGTTTTCGAAATGAAATCATTCATTAACCCGGGCAAGGTTTAACACGGCCTTTCCTTCTTGTATCTTTTTCGAGAGGGACTGGATGGTCTCCGTTTTAACAATCTGGAGGTATCCTTCACGAACAATTTCGTACTTATCATGCAGGGGGCATGGATTCTCCTTGCTACAGCTTTTTAAGCCGAACCCACATTTGTTTAAGGATACATCACCATCCATCACTTTTATTACCTTGTACATGGATAAATTTTCCACATCCCCGAAAAAAAATCCCCCGCCTCTCCCCTTCATTGATTCGATCAACTCGTGCTTGGTAAGGGTTTGAAGACTTTTTGCTGTATATGCAGTTGGTGTTTCTATTTGTTCAGCAATTTCGGTAACACCGGGACGCTTGCCTTTCCAATTTTGCAATTGTATGAATACAAGTGCCCTTATTGCATATTCGGTACCTTTTGAAAGCATATCATTTTATATGTTTTTAATTTCTGTTCAAGCTGGAGATTTTTGAATTAAAGTACATTGTTTTCCAAGTGGATATGACGATTTAAATCTTTCTTGAAATCCTCCAACAATTCAATTGAAAACCTACACGTACTATAAACATGATCAAAAAGTTATTGATTCCTACAAATAATGAATATTCATTCATGTGTGTTTTTATTTGTTCCATGCAAATATATAAATTTTATAATAAAGGATATAATGATCTTTTGATATTTTTATATCTCCGGCGAGAAAAAAAATGGTCTTGACGAAGATGGTTCTAATATTGACACACACGTGGAAAATTATTCACAAAACTATTTTTTATAAAAATAAAACATATTTTTTTACCTGTATACGAAGTCCACTTACCAATGACAATGACAATTTTTTAATAAATATGATTTTTTTGGCAAAATTTTTCATTATAAAATCAATAGTGAAGCATCACATTGATATTGCTGGGTAAATATTATTTTTTATTAGGACATTCCTTGCACTATTTTAGTTGTGATGTATCACCAATAGAGAGAGATAAAATGTATGTTAAATTTTAATCATTGTAACATGAATTTAAGAAAGTTAATGTCATATAGTTTAATAACCTTATTATTAGCAGGTTTTACCACTTCCTGTAACAGTTCGAAAGAAACTGCTGAAGCAACACCACGGCAGGAAAATTGGCAAGAAGTTGGAGAGGTTTATGAAGATAGGAATATTAGTGAATTAAGTAACGATCAATTATTATCATTGGCCGAAGAAACCATAAATACTTTCGAGGAAAAAGCTGATCAAGTAAAGGTTTCTGGCGAATTGGTTGATCTTGAAGAGGAATTCCAAGAGCTTCAACGTTTACAATCAGAAAAGGAAAAACTGAAAGATATGGTAAACGAGATAGATGGTTTTTTAGGTATAGGTGAAGACTGGAATGGACAGCGTCCGAATTTAGAGGAAGAACTACAGTCTTTTAGAAATGAAGCGAATGACTTCCTTGAAGATAAACAAATTTAAAAATTGAGGATGTCCAGGAAGTTAAACAATAGATAAAAGGGTCAATGCGCTGATTGAAATCCAACGGTTTTAAAATTTGACAATTTTGATTTCGCTTGATACCTTGTTTATTTTTTGCTTTTTGGGCAACCTTTTTTTCATGCTTCAACTTTTATTAATTATCGGGGGGTGATCTTTACCCCCCTTTTAAGTTCCCTATTATATATAAATTCCATATCACATTTATAGATTATATTAACAAGATTTAAATTAACCATTCCTAAACAAGGTTATATGTAAGTTTATATTGATTTTTTATTTTGCTGTGGGTATAAGATAATTATATTATTCATTTCGAAATGTTTTTCTAGTTTCCCGGGAAGTTTATCCATAAAGCTAATATATGAGGGCGAGCCTTTACGAGCCTAAACGAGAATTAACAAATCATCATCCGTGATAAACCTGGATAGGATCAAAAAATCATCCCAGTCATCAAAGTAGTGGAATGAGAAGTTTTTAGGCATTTTTAGTTTATTAAATTGCTTGATAATGGCATTTTCGGTAGGCTTACTACAGCTAAATTGGATCGGGACACTTAATTCTACTGACAAGTTATTGATTTTCGTGAGCCAGGGGATGAAACCATTTTCATATTCCGCTAATAGCGGAACCACAGCAAAAATCCTTTTATGCAATATTATTATTTATTTGATTAGGAAACTGGCAAATAAATGTTGTCTTGTCAGTATTATTCAAAATATTTTCTAATTTTTCACCTATCAACTTTTCCAATAACCCAGCACGTTGCGGCCAACCCAGGATAATAATATCTGCCATAATTTCTTTTGAAATCCTGCTTATCCCACTCGCCGGGTTATGATCAATCGATAAGGACATGATTAAACACGAGGATTTTACGTAACTAAAGCAGGATTGTAATTCTTGGATCCAGGTATACATCGGGATGACAATACATTAATTCGTAATTAAGTAAGTAAAACTGTTACATCATGAAATTACTTTGTTAAATTCTCAAATTCGAACCTAAACATTAATTGAAAGAAATGGTTATTCATTTAATAGAATAAAATAAAAGAACTTGTATGAAAGTGGATACTGTGAAAATTATTGCTGAATATGCCGCGGCAATAGTTGAGTTATTCGGAATTGGGATTATCATCTTTATAGGCTTATATACAACTTTTTTAGCAACTTACAATTTTTTTATAAAAAAAGATCATGATGGAATTTTTGAAAATTTTCGCCATGGTTTTGGAAGGGGAATTTTACTAGGACTAGAATTCCTATTAGCTGCTGATATTATTCACACGGTAGCTGTCGATCTATCCTTTAGCAGTCTCGGTATCCTAGGATTGATTGTCATTATCAGGACATTTTTAAGCTTTGCCCTAGAGGTGGAAATTACAGGGAAATGGCCTTGGCAACAACGAAAAAATATTCATTAAATAGAAATAAAATTCCTGCATTAAATAGTAAAAAAAATGTCGCGCATTCACGGGTTATTGTTACTGGTTCTTTTAAGTTTTGATAATTTAAGAGAATCTCTAAAAACCTAGGTGTACATTTTATAGATTGTAAAAAAAAATCATAAATAATAATATATTGCATGACTATTTAACGATCATTTTTTAATGGAAAATCTTACGGAACTAATTCTTTTTAACTTTTTTATGATGTTTTATTGTTTTTTTATTTAAATTTGAACTTTATCAAATATATAACAATGACATCACCCTCTATTTCTATTACCTTACAACCTGCTTGCCGGGCCACGAATTCCCGCCACTGACGCTGGTATCCCAGGTATCCTTTATCACACACGATTATGGAAGCTTGTTTCCCTCGTTCAAGGGTCACCCCGGGAGGGTTCCCATGCTCAACGATCATCCTGATACCCCTGCCTGCCAGTGACTCCTTGGTTTCCCGCAAACCTTGCAACATGAAATAACAGTGCCGGAAATTGGCATCGGGATAATCATCCATCAATCCAAAAACCACCAGCAACGGCTGGTCTAACTCATTAGCCTGTTGGATGGCAAACTCGAGGGCGGGGTTACATTCCGCCCGTTGTGATTGTTGCATCCAGTATAAAACATAATCCCCGTTTTGCTTTTCACGGTCATTTAAAAACCGTACCCTCTCCTTTTCTATAGTTGATTGATTCATATGTTATTGATATTTTCCCGGAGAAAACGTCCCCTTTCCAGGATATTTTCCATTTCTCGCCTATTTTTCCGGTTTAAATTCTTCATTTGAAAATTCATTCTATTGATATCATCCAACTTGTCTTGGTTCCTATACAAAAATTCGTAATAAAGAGTGGAAAATGGACAAGCCTTATTACCTGAGGATTCACGATACCGATATTCACAATGTTTGCAATAGTTACTCATCTTGTTAATGTAATTGCCACTGGCAGTGTATGGCTTGCTAGTCATCAACCCTCCATCAGCATACTGGCTCATACCCAAAACATTGGGCAAGGACACCCAATCTATTGCATCATTGTACATGGCCAGGTGCCATTCATGAAATTTTTTAGGGTCAACTCCGAGTAACAAGCAGAATAGCCCCAGCACCATGAGTCTCTGTATATGATGTGAATATCCATGATTGATAACATTCAGAATACTATCCTTGACACATTGCATCTTGGTATTTGCATCCCAATAGAATGAAGGTAGAGGTTCAAGGGCATTAAAAAAATTACTATCAACATAACCGGGCTCACGGGTCCAGTAAAATCCCCTCGTGAATTCCCGCCAGCCTAACACTTGCCTCACGAATGCTTCGATACTGTTGAAGGGAATTTCCCCCTTAAAAGAGCTTTCTATCACCTTAGAAACCAGCTCTTTCGGGCTTATTAGTTTTACGTTTAAAGCAGCAGACAACCTGGAATGATACAAGAAAGGTTTTCCAGTCCACATGGCATCCTGGTATTGCCCGAAATGTTCGAGCCTGTGATTGATAAAATCACGGGACAATGCCAATGCCTCGTCCCTGTTAACCGGTAGATCAAAATGATCCAGGTTGCCGGGATGTGCGGCATACAGTTGGTTTACCAGGTCTATTGCCCCGGAGGTAATCTTGTCGGTGGTGAAAGACCGGGGCGATTTTATCTTTCCCGGATCCTCCCTGCCAAAAGAATCCCTATTTTGCTTGTCAAAATTCCACTTCTTCCCCATGGGTTGTTTCCCATCCATTAAAATACCGAATTCTTTTCTTAATTGCCGGTAAAAAGTCTCTAGCAGGAGGTTTTTCTTCCCGTTAGCAAATTCTTTAAACTGGTTAATAGAATAAAAAAAATGATTGTCTTCTTTTATTTCCAGGTCCAGGTTATTCTTTTTGGCTAGTTTATTTACCATATCCAGGAGCCGGAATTCACCTGGTTGGACACAGGTAAGTTTTTCGGGCTCCAGTTCATGTAAATCACGGGTAAGTATCTCTTCCAAGGACTTTCCCTTGTCTCTAGGTCTACCCGGTTCCAGTTGATGATAATGGACCCACATGCGGGTAAACTCCTCGTCGGCTTCTGCCATCCAAATTTCGTCTAACCGGGAATCGAAATTTTCAAAAACAGGGGAATGATGATCTAGTTGATCGCCAAATAACAATACCAAGTTTCTCATATAGTTTTACCAGGATATAATTTATTTATCAAAGGTCCAGGTTTATAAAATTTCGGTGAATAAGACCTGATTGTTTCATCAGCATACAATTTGTTTTTTCATGATCTGGATGGAACATCCATGTTGCAAAATATATTTCATTCCTATTCATATCCAATACATGGGTGTTTCATCCGTACAAAATTTATTTTTAATGGTTCACCTTCACGTTGTTTCGGTGAATAAAATAGGATGGAACTCACAATGAACCCTGAAAGGCTCAACGAAGTCAATTTTGTTCATGCGTGTTTGTGTACCGAACCGCGTAACGGTGAGCTCAACGAAGTGAACTTCACATTCCAAAATTCATGTTCGTTTCATCTATATAAAAGAAACAACCCTTCATTGATAATTTTTGTTGAATTGGTTCACAAAGATCGTAACGTACGCTAATATTTTCTTTATCTACACGTTAAATTAACCTTAACGAGGAATAAATTATGCTTAGAAAAGAACATCGGCAAGAAAAAAACAGAGGTACTTCAAATATTTGTGGAATTATTATCTAACAAACTTAATCTTTCACCAAAATTGTGACAAAGAAAGATGCTCTCCATTAATCTGAAACCTGCTAATAATCCCTACAACTTTTCTTCAATTCAAGAACAGGCATTGTTTACTTCTAATGCTATTGTAACAAAAAAACAGGTGAATTGGGCGATAAACAAACAGGAATTGAATCCCTGAAAAAGTTAGCAAATTTTGTAATAACGATTTTAAAAATAGCTATAATGGATGGTATTGGTGGGTGAGAAGGAACAGAAAATAGTTTTTGATAACAGAATATTTAAAAGTCCAGGAAGAATGGAAAAATCTTATTATAATTTGGCAGGACACCGTGTTAAATGATGATGTCCAAAGGATAAAACAATTGGGGTGGATGCTTTTCTTGAAGATATTTTTGGATAAATATAAATACTGGAACTATTGGATAAAAATCACCAACCTCCTACTCCTGCTGAATTACATTGGGTAAAAAAAGGTAACTGGGCTGGAGATGATGAAGTGATAACAGGAGATGAATTACTGGGATTTGTTGACCGGAAACTATTTCCAACCTTACGAATTGTTGATGTCAGGACCTGAAATAAACGTACTTTCACCTATTTTTGTATCTAATTTGTATCTCATAAAACACAAAACCCTTTAACATCAATTCGTTAAAGGGTTTTGCAAGTACCCGGAGCGGGACTTGAACCCGCACGACCATCTCTGGTCACTGGATTTTAAGTCCAGCGCGTCTACCAATTCCGCCATCCGGGCGTATATTGTTACTTTTTTTTATAATTAAAAGAACTACAAT
>CAZOSQ010000086.1:0-10427 GCA_964582245.1 uncultured Bacteroidales bacterium
GTTTATAATATCATGAATATGTGAAGGCAACACGTGATCAATAGGTGTACCTCCCAAAACTGAAGGTAATAAATATAAATTTCCAAGCATATTTTTTCTCCCGGTAAAACTAAATTTCGAAAATAGTGAGTTATCTTTTATTATTAAAGGAAATTTCAGCATTTTTGCATCGTGAAAGTAACTTTTCTTGGAACAGGAACATCACAAGGCATACCTGTTATAGCATGCAAGTGTGATATTTGTCAATCGAAAGACCCGAGGGATAAACGATTACGCTCTTCTATCATGGTGGAGCAAGAAAATTCCACCATCGTGATTGATTGTGGTCCTGACTTCCGGCAGCAAATGCTAACTCACCAGGTTCAAAAACTAGATGCAATCCTTTTCACCCACGAACACCGTGATCATATAGCAGGACTTGATGATGTTAGATCCTATAACCATCTTTCCGGTTCTCCCATGGATATTTACGGGGAAAAACGGGTGTTAAATGCCTTGAAAAAAGAATTCCCATATATTTTTGCCAAGGAAAAATATCCCGGGGTTCCCAGCGTAACCTTGCATGAAATATCTCTATCCCCTTTTTCGGCCGCTAACATTGAAGTCAACCCGGTAAGGGTTTTTCATTACAAGCTACCCGTCCTCGGTTTCAGGATCAATGATTTTGCTTATATTACAGATGCAAGTTATATTCCCGAGGGAGAAAAAAAAAAGTTGTTGGACCTAAAATATCTTGTAATAAATGGGTTAAGAAACGAACCTCATATTTCACATTTCACCTTGGATCAAGCCGTTGAATTAATCCGCGAAGTTAAACCCGTAAAAGGATTTATTACACACATTAGCCATTTACTTGGTTTTCATGAAGAAGTTCAAAAAGAACTACCTTCTTCTATCCACCTTGCTCATGATAACTTGGTCTTAGAATGGACCGATTGATAATATAAGACACAAAGTCCTATAACCAGGGTAAAAAATATCGCCCCGACAATCATGGCTAAACCAAAACCAAATCTGCTTGAAACCCCGCCTATTAATAACCCAATCAGCATAAAAATAAGTCGAATCACCAGGTTTCGGATAGACATCACCGTGGCACGTATATCAGAATTAGTTGTTTTATTGATCATGTCCTTGAGAGTAGGTGTGGCAAAACCTCTTACAAAATAAAAAACCACTAGGTATATCATGGAATATACACCCAGTAAATAAAATGAAAAATACCCCAATGGAATCGTGATCATTACCAAGATCACGGAAAGTTTTTTCGGCAATAAAACATCAAATTTATGAGCAAACAAAGCAGAAAAACCTACAACTAAATTCAACACTACCCACAAAGATGTAATTTGAAATTCATTGAATTCATGGTGGACTCCAAATAATTGGACACACCAAGCCATTGTTAAAGTAGCTGCCCCTACCGAGGCTGATAAAAAAATGACCGTACTTCTTTCCTTATGTTTAAATAAAGAGTCCATCGTGATGGAAATAATGTTTTTGAATTTAATAATTTTATGTTTCGACTGCCGCAAGGGCTCTACCAGCAAAAAAGCAGCAGGTATCGCCGTAAATGCCACGAAAACTTGTAATATATACGGTGTACGCAATGAAAAAATACCAGCCACTAACCCGCCAGCCAAGGCTGCGCCTGTTTCAAAAAAATTTCCCAGGGAAGTTATCCTGCCCTCGTATTTAAGATATTCCCCGGGTTTCTTCATTGAATCAAGGGTATCATAAAGCATCGCGGAATCTGATCCCGACATAAAGCTAACCCCGATACCAAGCACCAATTCAGCAAAAAGAAAGCCCCAGAACCCAAAGGAAACCGAATATATGATGAACCCGCAAACCCCAAGTATACTGCCAAGAATCAACGAATTTCTTCTTCCCCATACGTCAGCAATATAACCGGAAGGAATTTCCAAGAGACTTGTTGCAATGGCATAACTACCTTGCAAAACGAATAAATCAAAATCATCCAACCCATTTCTCCTGTAAAACATGGCCGTGATCGGGATGAATAGCATAAACCACTTGGAAAACTTGATTATATAAAGCTTGTAAATATTACGATGAATATTGTTTTCCACCTAGTACGTCTTCCTCTTTAGATTATTAATTCATTTTTCTTAATGCGCTAAAGTATTAAATTATTTCTATGAAACATCCATGGTTAAAAATCACAAACAAAGATGAAAATAACCTTCATGGATGTTCCATGTGACCTTAATATATAAAATTATTTACACATGAAAAATTATATTTTTCCTATTTGGTTTAAATTTATACATAAGGTACCTGGTATACTAGGTTATAAGCAAGAAAGTATTGATTATATAAAAGAAAATATTATCTTTAACTATAAAACCTTTTATTTTTCTATGACAGGTTTTAATTACACGACATTTAAAAATTAAAAAACATAAACAGCTAAAAAATAGACCCTTGTAAGTTTTTTCCTTATAAAGGGATTTGGCCAAAAAAAATAAAAAAAGGCAGGTAAACATCATAATTACTAGGAATATTTGACTGTTTCACCTTTAATTCTTTTTTTCTAATTTGGAAACTTTTTAAAGCAACAATTTTGAGCGCCATGCATGGAATTAGCCTGATTATACCGGTCTACAATGAACAAGATAATATTTCTTCCCTTCACCAAGAAATTGTAGATGTCTGCAAGAAAAACAAGTATAATTTTGAAATTATAATAGTTGATGATGGATCTACAGATTCTACCTTTAAAGTAGCCTCTTCTTTATCCCCGGTAAAAGTAATCCAGCTTAGGAAAAATTTTGGACAAACAGCAGCTTTAGATGCAGGGATCAAGGAAGCTCAACATGAATACCTAATCACCATGGATGGCGACTCTCAAAATGACCCTGCTGATATTCCCGGTATGCTCGAATACATGATAAAACATGAACTTGATGTGGTTGCCGGGTGGAGAAAAAAAAGAAAAGATAATTTACCCAAAAGATTTGTTTCAAGGGGTGCCGATATTTTGCGGAAAATTATCATAAATGATAATATCCATGATAGCGGGTGCACCTTGAAAGTTTTTAAAAAAGAATGTTTTACAGACATTACCTTGTATGGTGAAATGCACCGGTTTATCCCAGCCCTTTTGATGCGATCGGGCTATAAAATTGGAGAAATAGTTGTCAATCACCGTCCCCGCAGAAATGGTATTTCCAAGTATAACTGGAGAAGGACCATAAAAGGGTTTATAGATATGATAACCGTGGCTTTCTGGCATAAATTCTCTGTCCGCCCCTTACATCTACTGGGTGGAATAGGAGCTATCATGATTTTTCTAAGTTTTATTGCCTTCGGGTTCACTATTTACAACTTTTTTATTGGTCAAGGAATGTCTGAAACAGCCTGGCCCCTTTTAACGGTATCATTGTTCTTGGGTGGAATACAATTTTTTATATCCGGGCTTATCATTGATGTCCTGATCAAAAACTATTTTGAAACATCGGGGGACAAACCCTATTGTATTAAGAAACTGGTGGAAAATTAACAAGAGGTTACAACAGATAGTAAGTATGGGGAAAAAATGGTTAAAATATCTAAAAATCATTTTCGGGCTAGGCCTATTGGCCTTCATTATTTTACAAGTCGATCTTAAATCTTTCGTAAATTCCATAAATAAAGCAAACTATTTATATGTTTTTATAGGTTTCTTGTTTTTTGTTTTTCACCGCTCCATTGTAGATGCATACAGGTTTTACTACCTGGTTAAAAAATATTTTAGTTCATTCTGGGAAATACTCAAGATTTTTTATATCGGCATATTCTTTAATAATATCCTGGTAGGAGGCGTTAGCGCGGAAATCTACAAGTTATATTATACCAATCAAAAAGTAAAAAACATGGGGCAAACAGCCTCCTATATTTTTGTTGAAAAAGCCACGCTCCTACTAGTTACCCTTGTTATCATGTTGTTATATATGCTAATATCTTTCGATGAATTATCAAGGCTAATTACTAAAAACGGTCAAAATATATCACTGGACCAGGATAAATCCATGTATTACTTGGTAGGATTTGGAATTACCGTACTAGCTGTCATTTTAATGTTTATATTTAAAAAACAACTGGTAAAAATAATAATCAAGATAAAAGCTTCTTTCCATCATTTTGTTAACACGTTACATACACTACCCAAAAAATATTATATAGTTTCTTTTATCACTGCTTTCCTAAGCTATTTGTTAAAAACCTGCGCCTTTTATTTTTTCCTGGAAGGATTTAACGAGACGCTTTCTTTTCTTGACTTACTTTTTATCATTAGCAGCATGCGATTTTTAGCCTATATACCTATGGGGATGGGTAATATCGGGATCATGGAAGGTTATATTGTTGGAGCGCTGGGCCTTTTTGGGGTGAATATCGCGGAAGGTTTAGCAGTGGCCGTGATTGCAAGAGTAATAAACTACCTTTTCGCGATAGCCGGGGCCATAGTTTTTTCCTTTTCAAAATCCCATATTAAAGACTTACGATCTAAATATGAAACAGACCATGCCTGTTGAGATAAAGCGACACACACGATATATGATTAAAATGTGTGGCAAATTTCACATGTGGTCACAATTTTAAACAGACGAAAACAATAAAACAAGTACAAGTAAAATATCAAGTGAAAAAAAACTAAAACGATATAACTCTCTAAAAACCACATTCAAATGACGAAGAAAAAGAAAACCAATAAAAAAACAACCGGGAAGCAGCCTATCAACAAATATACGACCAGGAAACAACCTGTAAAAAAACAACCATCCCGGGTCCCGGGAGAAATGATTCAACTTTTTATCCAAAAGCACAGCGTCTTGATATTATTCTCGCTGATGTTGTTGATTATCCTTTTTGTTTTTAACGACTATATTTTCCAAAGATCTTTATACCTGTTCCAGGATATTGGAAGTGATTCGTTGAATGCTTATTATACTCGATTTGTTCATTTTGCAAGATACTTATACTCAGAAGGAATACCTAGGTGGTCATTTTCCCAAGGTATGGGGCAAAATTTATATCCAGGACATATGGGGGATCCTTTTCATGTTATTTTTTATATTATCGGAGCGAAAAACGTGGCCCAGGCCATTATCTATGTAGAAATAAGCAAATTTCTTCTCGCTGGATTATTTACCTATTTATACCTTAGGATTATTAACATATCTAAATATGTCTCTATTGTTGGAGGATTAATTATGGCCTTCTTAGGTTACATAATACTTGGAAGCAGTGGCTGGTATGGACATTCCACAAATGTTCTTCTAGGTGTATTTTTACTTTTTTCATTCGAGATGTATTACAAAAAGCAAAAATGGTATTTTCTGCCTGTTGCTATATTTCTTTTAGCAGCTAATCCTTTCCGGTTGTTTCTGTTCTCAATATTTCTAATAACCTATATTATAATGCGTGTAATCCTTGAAAAGGGCTTTAATTACAAATTGATCGGTAGGATATTGCTATTCACCGGTATTTTTTCATTAATCGGCTTATTAATAAGTGCTGTTTTTATCTATGGAGATTTATATAAAATGATGAATAGCCCCAGGGTATCTGGAGAAGTAGGATACCAAGATAAATTATCAGATACCCCAGTTTTCAGCTTAGCCCCATCAATCCATTATATTACCGTTATCATGCGTTTATTTTCTAATGACTTACTTGGGACAGGAAGTAATTATAAAGGATGGTTTAATTACTTGGAAGCCCCTGTTTTTTATTCAAGTATTTTAACTTTAATTCTTATCCCTCAATTATTTGTTAATGTTGATAAAAGAAAAAAAATAGTTTTAGGAGCTTTTTTGCTATTGTGGATCATTCCTGTGATTTTTCCTTTCTTTCGATATGCGCTAAATGCTTTTATGGGTGATTATTATAAACATGGCATGTCCACGTTTATCCCATTGGTTCTTTTAATATTAGGAATGTATTCCTTTTCATATATTCATAAAAATAATCGTATTAACTTGACAGTACTCATAATAACTATCCTTGTCTTACTTGCTTTGCTATATTATCCATATTTTAATAGTGACGAATTCCCCCGTACATTTCGGCCAATTAATAAAGATCTTCGTAATACCATTAGAAATTTTATAATGTTATACGGAATATTATTGTTTTCTTTAATGTTCACCAAAACCCGGAACTATGCATATGGAATATTATTAATTGTTTTATGTTTTGAACTTGGTACACAAGCCAATAATACCGTAAATAAAAGGGACACACTTTCTAGGAATGAATTTAAATCCAAAATTGGATATAATGATTACTCTAGTAATGCTATTAATTACATCAAAAAACAAGATACTTCATTTTTCAGGATTAGCCGGAATTATCTTTCTAATTATACTGAGCATATAAGTCTAAATAATGCACAAGCTCAAGATTATTTCGGTACTCCTTCTTATTATTCATTTAATCAACTAAATTATATCCGATTTTTAAAAGCCATGAACATCATTAAACCTGGAGAGGAGGGTCAAACAAGATGGTCCAAGGGATTTCTTGACCGTCCTTTATTACAAGTATTTGGTAGTATAAAATATAGATTGGAAAAAGGAGAAACAAAAGGAGTATATAAATTTATCTATGATTCCATAGCCCAATTTAATGATGTAAAAGTCCTTAAGAATAATTATTTTCTTCCTTTCGGTTTTACTTATGACCAATATATACCTTACAATCAATATGATACGATAAAAAACAACACCGTAAAAGAAGTTCTGATGTTAAAAAGTTGTGTTTTAGAAAGTGAAACTTACCCTGAACAAAGGGATAATTTAGAAAAAGGAAATATTCCTGATCCAAATTATACCTTAATAATGTTGGATAAAGATATACAAGAAAGAAAATCACCACATTTTCAAATGACTAAATTTTCCGAAAATGAAATTAAAGGAAATATTGACCTAGAGAAATACAAAATACTATTTTTCTCAATTCCTTTTGATGAAGGATGGTCAGTTACTGTAAATGGTAAGCCTAGAAAATTGCATAGGGTAAATATAGGATTCACGGGATTATTATTGGAACCGGGTAAACATGATATTGTTTTAAAATATTCTTTACCATTCATTAAAACCAGCCTATTAATTACCTTTTTCGGATTAGTACTGTTTGTAGTTTTACTTATAATCGACAGGAAATTCAGGTTGATAAAAATCAACAAAGAGCTAATAAAATAAAAATATAATAATTTATCCCGTGTTTTCAACTACTTGTATATCCATCTTTTAAAAGGTGTTGACAATAATATTATTATCAACTTCTCTAATTTACTTAATCGATTTTTTGACTTTTTAATTTTTAATCCTGTGAAAGAAAAATCATTTAAAAACGGGTTACCAGCAACAACATGAAAATTCTCAATATTGACTTTCTCAACAAAGGAGTTTGTTTCAAGTTTGATGTTTAAAAATTGGTTAAGTTCTTTAAAAATTTCATCGGTTTTCGTGCATAATTTCTCATACTTAATAGTAATACTTTCAAATCCTGCTCGATTAATAAAAATTTTTACAAATACATTCACAAGTATCCAGCTTGTAATTGAATAAAAAAAACCAACTCGGTGTTTTTTAAACGAATTACATGTATCCAACGGGTTCCTAACCATATGAATAACTTTCACGTTCACGTGATACGCATTTTTCAATAAATACAAATTATAGATAGATTTAGATACATCTAGCAGGTACTTTGCATGAGGTTTTAATTTCCTTGCTTCCCGGAAAAGTAATTCCGAGTATTTCCAGTATTCTTCGGTGATTTTCTTTTCGGATTTTAATTGGTTAAATGGGTTAAGGATTTTAAACATTAACCTTAAATTTTCCTTGGAAAAACCAGCCGGGTTAAAGTCTATATCTTTCTGATAATCATTAAAAATTTTTCCCCAATAAGCACAAGTGGTATATTTTTTTCCACAAGTGCAAATATTATTAACCTCCCGGTTAGGATCGATTTTAAAATCTTGGTTCTTTATTTCCTGATATTTACAAACTTCCCCTCCATTGAATATTTTCGGGGAAGAACCCAAAATCAAGCCTAAAACCGTGGTACCACTATAACTACTTCCAGTGATAAAAATAATATTTAAAGGATCTCTATTCATATCATTTATTTAACAATTGTTTTCAAAGAATAAAAAATCTTCTATAAAGATCGCTGTAAATAAATCCTTACACACATGTAAAAACATGGTTTATGAAAGATATTTATTCAAACAAATTCAAATACATTTCACAAATTTGCTTTGCCTGAAAATCTTTAACCTTTTTTACATTATTTGTTGAAAACAATTCATTTACATTTTTATTATTAATAATATACATTATTTTTTCTGACATATTTGTTGGATCATTGACATCAACCAGAAAACCATTTTCATTATCAGTTATAAGATCAACCTGACCTCCATGCCTGGTTGCCACAACCGGCAAACCTGCTTGAAAAGCTTCCTGTATAACAATTCCAAAACCTTCGTGAAGAGATGTTAATAAATATAAATCAGAATTATAGAGGTACTGAAACTTTTTTTCTTCAGATACAAATCCTGGTAAATGAAATCTATCTTGTATGCCAAGTTCTTTTGAAAATCTTTCTAAATGTTTTTTTTCAGGTCCATCACCTAAAATAATTCCTTCTATATCATTAGGCAACAATTGCAGAGTTCTTAAAAAATCTTCATAGTTTTTACGTCTTATTAATCTCCCAACACTGATAATATACTTTTTTTTATCATTCATACTTAAAATCCTTCTTGAAGGTATTTCATAATTTTTAATAATATATGGGAGTGGTATTATTTTAATATCATTGGTTGTAAAATAGTATTTATAAGCATTTTTTCTTGTATCTGAAGATTGAGCAACCACATGATTAGCACTATTTAAAATTGCTCGAATAATCATTCTAAAAATAAAATGCTTATGAGGAGATAATTTCTTACTAGGATCATATATATCTCCCCCATGAATGGAGATGACATGCGGGATTTTATATTTACGTGAAATTTTATAACCTAATGGTCCTGTCGGAACAACAAAATGTGTATTAACAAATTTATAATTATATCTTTCACAGAGCCTTCTGCAAGTCTTGTAAGCCAAAAAAATAAAACTAACCATTGATATCATCGTGGCTGTTTGTTGATCTTTTCTGCCAATTACTTTTATCCTATAAACGTTGATCCCTTCCACATTTTCTTTCATTTTCCAACCAGGAAACCAACTAGTCACGTAATCAACAGCATATCCTGCCTCTATAAAACCTTTGGCAATATTCTTAGCGGCCACCCCCCCTCCTCCTCCTAACGGGGGGAATTCATAATTAAGCATAAGTATCCTATCCATATTATTTAACCCTTCTCTATTATACATTTCCATGAAAATTTTTTAATTCAGTAAAAAAGTAAAACTTCTGAAATTAATTAGGTGTTTTAAGTTGCTTAGCACATATATGTGTTTGATTAGTCCTGAAAGGTGGAAAAAAAACTTGTATTATATGAAGTGGCAGAAACCAATGTATCTCGAAACATGGTTCGTTCAACCTTATATCCACAATTCTTCAAGAATTTTTTTATTTGCTTAGAGGTGTATATACGAACATGTCCCATATGTCCTATTGTTTCTAATTTACTAAACTGTTTATATGCATTATCAAAACCTTTTCCAGAAATATAATATAGAATATTTTCAATAGCATAAAGATTTGGTGTAGAAATAATAAACTTACCATTTGGGTGTAAAATTCGGTTTAATTCTTTAAGTGTGGCAATTGGATTAATCCTTAAATGCTCAAATACTTCGTTAAAAATAATAAGTTTAAAATGGTTATCATTAAATGGAAGTTTTTCATTCTCTATGTCACATTTAATAACATTTAAATCGTGTATTTTGAGATATTCACTAAATCTTGAAGGATCAACATCGACAGCAGTAACAGGAAAACCAAGTATTTTTAAAGCAACAGTCATATGATAAGGAGCTGCACCAATTTCTAAAATTGCTCCTTCCTTATGTACTTCATTAATAATTTTCAGATCACCTGCATATCTTTTTTTATGCTTGAAAAAATATTCATTACTCCATGAATACAGTGAATCTTTAGGACTATACCCATGTGAATTAATTATGCATTCTTCTAATATTTTTTCGAAATATTTCATATTTTGTTTTATTTCTTAATTATCCTATCTGTTTATTTCTTTGATATATAAATGTATACATTTTCAATAACATCTCATTAGGATTGTTTAAATTTTTCTCATTTTTTTAGATTTTTTCAACTACTTTCTATAACTAGAAAACAAACATTCTTAGCTAAAGATAAATGTATTATTGACCATCCCAAAAAAAAAGCAGGCGAAAATCGCCTGCTCCTTATCCTTGTAAAACAATTTCTCAAAA
>CAZOSQ010000087.1:0-10413 GCA_964582245.1 uncultured Bacteroidales bacterium
TTTCTTTTGCAAAGTGTTTGAAAATATATAAACCTTCTGGAATAAAGGCAGCAACCATTAATATTAATATGATGATATGCGGCTTCAAGATTTATGATATTTAAAAAATTTTCGCAAAATAAAATAGGTGACCGTCAAGATGATTAGACTAGTAAATGTACTCACAATAATCATTGCTGAATTAGCTTCAGGTGGATGAATTAAAACTATCTTTTTATAAACAAACTCAAATAGATGAATACCAAAATTAAACAACAAAACTAGAATTGAGAAAGTCTTGAAAGTGAATCTTGATTTCAAGTAAGCATAAAAATAAAGAAAAAAAATAATCCCGGAAATATTGTAAGTAATCAGATATGCTATTACTGGGTTAGAAGCATAAATTACGCATAGCTTTAGGGATGCAAATGACAAAAAAAGCCAAGATAAAACTCCTGTCATAAGAACTTTAATATCCAATGAAACCTTAGCCATTTTCTTTTTTGCCAAGTCCATATTTTTCTCTTTCTATTCTTTAAAATTTAAGGCTTAATATAGTAATACCTAAAATTGAGTTTTTACTATTATAGCAAGTTGATTTAATGAGCATGTACCAAAAAAGATTATATCTGTTCATGGGATGTTGCTGTTCTTATCATTTTCAAATTAAGTTTCAGAACATTTAGAAACAAATGTGCATCTAAAAATCAATTATATATCTAATTCAAGATCGTAATCAGTCTTTATAAAACCTATTCGAGCATGAGTCTTAAGGGCTTCCAGGTCTAAACAAGGACAACTAGTTCTTACACTTCCTGGTATTTTTTTTGCTTAACTGCCTTAAATACTGATTTTAATTTCTATTTCTCGTATTAAAGATTATTATTTATCATGTATAATCTCCTTTCTTAATATTGAGCTTTGAAAAAAAAATCCCTTTGCCGAAAAGCGTTTTTTGGAGGGATTACTGCTTGATCTTTTAAACTTTTTTCCGTTTCTCATGCAGAAAATCCATAAGTTATTGCTACTTTTACACTGGCAAGTGAAAAAAACCTTATGGAAGATATAAAAATAAAACATGAACCGGGAAAACCCTACCAACCGAGTGTAGATTTTAGCGTGGAAACAGGTATTTGTAGCATTTCAGGAGAATCCTACATGGAAAACCCATCAGAGTTTTACGAACCTATAGTAAAGTGGCTGAAGGAATATCTTCAAACTTGCAGCTCACCCCTCCAATTCAATATTAAGATGTCTTTTTTTAATACCCGTACATCTAGGTATCTTGCGCAAATCATGTCTATTTTTAAAAATTTCCGTGACCAGGGAAAAGAAGTATTGGTGTATTTTTATCACGAGAAAGATGATGATGAAATGAAAGAAGAAGCCGAGGATTTGATGATCGAAACAGGAATGGATATTACGATGAAATCCTTTTAGAAGCAAAAATTTAATACATCTCCGTTTTTATTATTCACCTTTCACTGTAAACTTGATTTCCAAATAATGATATCTAATATATTAAAAAGGTAATTACCATGAACCTGTCACCATTGACGAAAACGATGACGTTTAGGATTGATCAATAGCCATACTTTTATTTTTAGATTAATATCCCATTAAATAAATTATATTATTAATTTTGCATTCCGGATCCATTTCAACTTGGTTAACAATACCAGTATATCCAAGATTGACGGGGTGTAGCGCAGCCTGGTAGCGTGCTTCGTTCGGGACGAAGAGGTCGTGGGTTCGAATCCCGCCACCCCGACTTCCGCTATAATTAAACCTATGGCGGGTTTTTTATTTTTAACTTTAACAAAGATGGTTTTGAATCTAGTAAATATCTTAATGGAAAAAAGAGAATCAAAGATATATTGCACAATATATTAATACAATTGCAGGTGATATTTTGCAATTTTATAAAAACAATACTTTATTAACAATTCTCTCTTTTAATAACTCGATGAAACAACCTGTACTAAAAAAAACTAGGTGTCACCGGGATGTGGAGAACAATTTTCATTAGACTTTGGATGTTAAATCGAAAAAGATGTCTCCAGGAAGAAAATAATATAAGAATTAGAGAATTTCAATATCTTGCTAAAATTTTCAATAAATATGTGGACAAATGATTAAGCTCTCTAAATCCAGGAAAAAAGAAAACGCATACAGGATGCACTAGACTACTATGGAAATTCTGTTAGGTTGTTAAACCGGGTTGTCGTGCCATTGGTATCAAAAATTTATCATGGTTTTTATTTTTAATTTACTTATTCCTTTCGTTATTATTCTTTTTAATTATTTTCGTAAAAAAAACACCAATGGATATTAAAGAATTTTTATCCTCGGATGAAACTCAAGTAAAAAACGTGGTTTCTGGTCAATGTCAGGCAGTTCTTGAAGCCTCCCAAGGCCAATGATCATGCGCTGTTTGGGTGCCCCAAATTCGTCCCGGTAACTTTCGTACAACCTAAAATAGTTAACCCGGGTTTTTTCGGCTCGACAATATTTATTTATTGACTTCAAAAACATGCCCTAAATTTCACAAGTAAAATACTGATCTCCAAATCTCTGGTGTGCCAACATTGAGCATTTTTTACGGCTCGAAAAAATCACTATAGATTATCAGCGAGTTTCAAATTCGACTTCTTGAAAAAAATCAAAAATGTCCAAAAAAGGCCGAAATTTAACAATTATTTAATATTTGAAGGGAATAAACCTGCAATGTGGGTTAATGCAAGGCAATGTAAGGGGGACAACCCACCAACATTTCTTATTCATAAAATGTATTCTTAGGATAGTAATAATAGATCCCAGGTCAAATAACTCATAAGTTAATTGCTGATTTTTATACTATTTATTTTGAAAAACCAATTAATCATGTATTTTTACGGGTAAATTTTAAAAATTAAATAATTACAGCTAATTATTACTTTACATTCATGATAAGGCTCATAATTCATGTATCACTCAAATTAAATCTAATCACCCTAAGGTCTGGATGTTTTACAAAGAGTGTCTATTATAAAATTAGATGGGTTCCATCTTATCATTAAAAATAAATTATAATACTGATGAAAAATAGCAAAATAAAATTGGCAATTATAGGTTACGGCTACTGGGGGCCAAATTTAGCCAGAAACTTTAACAACGTGGAAGATTGTGAAGTTTCTTACGTGGTTGATAACAGGCAAGAAAGATTATCTTTGGTTAAAAAAAACTACCCTGCTATAAAAGTAACCACTAATTTTGAAGAAACAATTAAGGATAATAATGTTGATGCTGTAGTAATCGCCACTCCTGTTTTTTCTCATTATGAACAAGCAAAAAAAGCCCTAAACCATGGGAAACACGTGATGATAGAGAAACCTATGACAGATTCTATTGACACGGCACAAGAACTAATTGAATTGGCCAGTAAAAACAATAGGATACTCATGGTAGATCATACTTTCCTTTATACTGGTGCGGTAAGAAAAATAAAAGAATTGAAAGAAAAAGGAGAACTCGGGAAAATTGAATATATTGATTCTATCAGGATCAACCTTGGTCTTTTTCAAGGAGATGTCAATGTACTCTGGGATTTAGCCCCACATGATATATCCATTATCAATTTTATATTGAATGAAAAGCCTCACTCTATAAACACAACTGGTATTAGTCACACGAAAAATGATATCGAGAATATCGTTTATCTTACCATGCATTATCCATCAGGATTAATTGCTCACATAAATTGTTCTTGGTCTTCACCTGTTAAACTAAGACATATGTTAATTGGAGGTGACAAAAAAATGATTGTTTATAATGACCTGGAACCAACAGAAAAAGTTAAGGTTTATAATACCGGTTACGAGGTAAAAAGTGATGAAGATAAAAGAAAATTGTTAGTCGATTACAGGACTGGTGATATTTCCATTCCAAAATTGTCTCATAAGGAAGCATTATTATCGGTAGCTGAAGATTTTGTTAATTCAGTAAAAAATAATACGAGGCCTATATCAAACGGTGACATAGGTCTTTCCGTGGTTGAAACACTGGAAAAGGCTAGTAAATCGCTAAAAAATAATGGTAATTTAGTTTTATATAACTCTTAATTATGGCTGTCGAGAAAAATTCAAAACAATCTTTGAACAATGTTCATTTAGGAAAAAACGTCAAAATATTTGATTTTGTCAATATATATGGATGCAAGATTGGCGATAATTCAAAAATCGGCACCTTCGTTGAAATCCAAAAAGGTGCAACAATAGGTAAAAATTGTAAAATATCTAGCCACACTTTCATATGTGAAGGTGTTCATATTAAAGATGGAGTATTTATTGGTCATAACGTATCTTTTATTAATGACAAGTTTCCACGTGCATTAAACCATGATGGTTTCATGCAAACTGAAGAGGACTGGGAACTAGTAGAAACAATCGTAGAAGACAATGCATCAATAGGCACCAGTGCAACTATAATGGGAGGAATTAATATTGGAAAAAATGCCATTGTAGGTGCCGGCAGTGTAGTAACGAAAAATGTACCCGATAATGCAATAGTTGCTGGTAATCCTGCTAAAATAATTAGGTTTATTAATTCATAATACAGATATAAAATGAACCAAGAAAACATACCTTTTTTTGATCTAAAAAGACAATATAATCGGCTGAAAGACGAGATATATCCTGTAATTGAAAATGTATATGCCAATACCGCGTTTACAAATGGTCCATTTGTTCACTCTTTCGAACAAAATTTTGCTAGATACTGTGGCGTGCAACATGCCGTGGCGGTAAATAGTGGTACCTCTGCCCTGACACTGGCCCTAAGGGTTTTAGATTTAGAACCAGGGGATGAAGTTATATTACCAGCAAGTACATTTATTGCCACCGCCTGGGCCCCGACTTATGTAAATGCTTCACTTGTATTTTGTGATTGTGATCCCAATACCTGGCAAATATCAGTAGAAGATTTAAAAAAGAAAATAACCCCCAAGACAAAAGCTATTCTTTGTGTACATTTATATGGCCAACCTTGTGATATCGATCCTATAAAACAAATAGCCGAGGAGAAAAATATTGCATTAATAGAAGATGCTGCACAAGCACATGGAGCAGAATATCACCAACAAAAAATTGGCAGTATCGGGGATATGGGATGTTTTAGTTTTTACCCGGGAAAAAATCTTGGTACGTATGGTGAAGGAGGAATGATCACGACCAATAACGAGGAGTATGCTTCAAGAATGAAAAAATTAAGAAACCATGCTAGTGAAACTAAGTATGAACACGTTGAAATAGGTTACAACATGCGAATGGGTGGTTTAGAAGGAGCTATCCTTGATATAAAAATGAAATATATCGAAGAATGGACAGCAAGAAGGCGTAATATTGCCGATAAATACAGGCAAAATATCCATAACGAAAAGATCAAATGGCAAGAAAATATTGAAAATACCAGTGGCGTATACCATCTTTTTGTAATTACTACTAAAGATAGGGAAAGTTTTATGGAATATATGAAATCAAACAATATATCAACAGCCTTGCACTATCCTATTCCTTGCCATCTTCAACAAGCCTTTAAATATTTAGGATATAAAAAAGGTGACCTTCCTAATGCCGAGTTTTTAGCAGGGCATTGTGTCAGCCTCCCAATGTTTCCAGAATTGACAGACCAAGAAGTTTACCAGGTAATCGAAACGATTAACGAATATTGAAAAAAAAGAATCTATATCTATTTCCTTTCGGGGGCAATGCAATTGAGGCTATAGATTGTATTGACAAGGATTTATTTGACTTCAAAGGATTTATTGATGATGACGAAAATATTCATGGAACTTCTTGGAATAATTTTCCTATCAGTGGAAAAGATTCTATTATTAAGGACAAGACTTCCTTCCTTCTAGCAGTACAAGGCTCCCCCACAACATATACAGAAAGACCAAATATCATTAAAAATTTAGGACTTCCTATTGATAGGTTTACCTCAATCATACACCCCAAGTCCAATGTGTCAAAATATTCATGTATTGGCAATAACACCTTAATAATGGGTGGAGTCTTCATTGGAAGTGATGTTAAAATCGGCAGCCATGTTATCATTCTTCCTAACACGGTCATTCATCACCATGCTGACATACAAGACTACTCAATTATTGGAAGCCAGGTAGTTGTTGCTGGCCATTCAGGAATTGGGGAAAATTGTTATATTGGAAGTGGCAGCAAAATAATTAACAATATTAAAATTGGACATGGATCACTGGTTGGAATGGGATCTGTTGTATTAAAGAGTATTAAAGCAAATAGCAAAGTTGCGGGTAACCCGGCCAGGTACTTGTAGTTTGAAATATTTTTTACTTTACAGTATCCAACTTGATTATTAGACAAACAAGTCATAAAAATTTTATATTTTTGACCGTACTTTATAATACACTAGATAATTCATATTACAAAATATATTCACCTCAAAGTAAAATCATTTTATGGATGCTGATTTTGATATAGGGTTAATCATTCCTTTTCTTAACGAGGAACACGGCATTCCAAAACTAGTTGAAGCTCTAAACGACGAGTTTAAGATATTGGAAGAAAAAAACTTGACAGGCCAAATTATTTTTGTCGATGATGGATCAACAGATAACTCCTACAAGATTTTAATGGATGCGAAACATGTTAACTATTCGGCAAAAATAATAAGACTTTCAAAGAATTATGGATCACATGCAGCCATCAGGGCCGGTTTATTACATTCTAAAGCCAAATTTACAACGTTTATGGCTGCAGATTTACAAGAGCCTTTTTCATTAATATATAAATTATACCAGCTTTGTAAAAAAGATCATGATATAGTATGGGCTGCGAGATCCTCTGTTTCTATATCTTTTTTTGATAAAATCACCTCCCGTTTTTTTGCATTGCTTATGCGCCGGTTTGCTTTTCCTTCCTATCCAAAAAAAGGATTTGATATGGCAATGTTCAATTCACAAATTAAAAACCATCTGAATCAAAATATAGAATCCAACTCCTCTATCCATTTGCAAATATTTTCTCTTGGATTTAACCAAGCTACATTGTATTATAATAAAGCAAAACGGAAAGTAGGGAAATCGAAGTGGACTCTCTCAAAAAAATTTAAACTTTTCATTGATTCCTTTATTGCCTTTTCTTATGCCCCTATTAGGTTTATTACTACCGTGGGGGTTTTCATGTTTATTACAGGTGTAATTTGGACTTTTTATATAGTATTAAGAGAATTGATTAAAGGTGATTTGGCTCAAGGTTGGCCGACCCTATCATCTATATTATTGATCGGGTTTGGAGTTACCAATATCGCACTTGGAATCATTGCTGAATATCTATGGAGAACATTAGATGCTGCACGAAAACGACCCGTTTTTATTATTAAAGATGTTACAAAAATTACGGGTGAATAATCCACTATTGAATTAAGAATAAATTCCACTGTTGATATAAATTAATCCATATTAGCAATAAACAGGTTAACTTTATCAAATCCATTTTATAGATCCCTGTAAAATCAATTAGAACAACTAATCATTACTGGTAAAATTACCAATAACTAACAATAAAGGTAAATTATAACTGTTTTTAACTAAAAAAATTTATTTTTGTGTTAGTATATATAATAATCTAAAAATTACTATATTTTGTCTCATTCAAAAATTACTGGATCCACCATACTTGTAACCGGCGGAGCAGGCTTTGTTGGTTCGCATGTCGTGGAAGAACTATTAAAGAATGAACCTGTCAAAGTTATCATTATCGACAACATGATAAGAGGTTCTTATCGTAATATGGAATCTTTCATAAAAAATCCAAGAGTTGAATTTATAGAAGGTGATATCAGGAACCTAGAACTGATGGAAAAAATCATAAGCCCGAGCGATTATTGTTTCCATCTTGCTGCTTTACGTATAACCCGATGTGCTGGTAATCCTGTAGAAGCCCATGATGTTATGGTAAATGCGATGTTTAACCTCGTGGAATTAGCCAGGAAATATAATATTAAAAAAATTATTTATTCTTCTTCGGCTTCTGTATATGGTCTAGCCCAGAATTTTCCCACCCCCGAAACGGATCATCCTTACGACAATAAAACCTTTTATGGTGCTGCCAAAACATATGGTGAGCAACTTTTACGATCCTATAAAGATATGTATGATTTAGATTATATTGCTTTAAGATATTTTAATTTATATGGTCCAAGGATGGATACCGAAGGCAAATATACTGAAGTAATGATACGTTGGCTGGATTGCATTAGGGATGGAAATTCTCCATTAATCTTTGGAGATGGTTCAACGACAATGGATTTTGTTCACGTGGAGGATATCGCTCAGGCTAATATTGCCGCGTTAGAATCTGATGTTACAGATGAAGTTTTTAACATTGGTAATCAACAGGAAACAAGTTTAAAAGAATTGTTAGACGTACTATTAAAAGTAAATAACAGTAGTTTACAACCACAATTCAGGGAAGAAAGAAAAGTAAACCCTGTGAACAGGAGAAAAGCAGATATATCAAAAGCTAAAGATTTATTAGGTTTTCAACCTGGTATCAACCTAGAGGAAGGTATAAAAAAATTATCTGAATGGTATTTTAGTTTAAAAAATTGACTTTTAACATTATCTTGATGATACCTATAGCCAAACCATATTTAGACAAGGAAGAAGCCCAGGCTGCATATGATGCGGTGCTTTCTGGATGGGTAACACAAGGTCCACGGGTTAAGCAGTTTGAAGAAATATTTGCGAAATATGTTGGCGCTTCTTATGCTGTTGCTGTATCAAGTTGCACAACAGCCCTACATCTTTCCATGATCGTTTCCGGCATTAAAGAAGGCGATGAAGTTATATGTCCTTCTATGACTTATATTGCTACTGCAAATGCAATAAAATACACGGGAGCAAAACCTGTCTTTGCTGAAATAGACCCAACTACTTATAATCTAGATATTCATCACGTAAAACAACTAATAAATAAAAAAACAAAGGCTATATTATTAGTACATCAAATAGGAATGCCTTGTGATATCGATTCTTTTAAAGAACTGGCCGAAGAAAAAAATATTATCCTGGTAGAAGATGCAGCTTGTGCTATTGGTTCTTCATATAAAAATAAAAAAATAGGATCTCACTCCGACCTGGTTTGCTTCTCTTTTCACCCGAGAAAAGTTATTACTACAGGAGATGGTGGGATGATATCCACTTCAAATAAAACATTATATGAAAAATTAAAATTATTAAGGCAGCATGGAATGTCCATATCGGATGCCCAAAGACACTCTGCCAATCAGGTAGTTTTTGAAGAACATATTGAAATCGGTTATAACTATAGGATGACAGATATACAAGCTGGGGTAGGAATCAAGCAATTAGCAAAATTAGATAGCATAGTTCAGAAAAGAAGAGCTATCGCCAAGAAATACATAGATGAATTAAAGGGCATTGAATTCATTAGATTACCTGATGAAACTAATGGTTATTATACCAATTATCAATCATTTAGTATATACCTCTTGGATTCCTGTCCTATTGAAAGGGATAATTTAATACAACTAATGTGGGAAAAAGGAATTGCCACGAAAAGGGGAATTATGACAATTCATAGAGAACCTGCTTATACTAAGGATTACAAGGATGTAGCATTACCAGTAACCGAGAACGCTAGTGATAACAGCATCCTCATCCCTCTTTACCCACAATTGAAAGAAAAAGAAATCCAATACATAATTGAAAGTTTACGAGGTTTTTTAATAAATAAATACTAAAACCATTTATGGCTTCAAAGAAATATAAAAATAATAGGGAAAAACAACCTAATCATATCAATAATCTAGGTAAATATCATATTCTATTGTTTTTCAAAAAAGAAAACTCTCTTGAAGAATTATCTCATTTAAAAGAATCACTGGAAGATATTAAACCCGAGGATCTTTCCAAATTAGAGATCTCTGTTATAAATTTCACCCGTAATTCCCTTGATTTTCTTTATTCCAGTAAATTCATTAATCATGATAATCTTCATATTATAACTTTCCACGATAAAAAAAGTTTGACAGATATTGTCGATCAAAAAGAATCTGAATTTTTGATAATTCTAAAGTTAACGGGATTAAACGGGAAAATTAATTTAAACCAATTACTAAATAACAAGGACTTATTTAATAAATCTATTATTAATAATATTTATGCAGTTAATGGTTCTAGCAGAAAAAAAGAAAGTAGAATAATCATTATTCCCAAAATATTTGCTTCATACTTCCTGGGTAACCTTTCTGGAAAAATTTCTCCTTATTATGAAATTCAATATAAAATTAAAAAGCTTCAGGTTCCATCTGAATCATTAACCCTGGATAATTCTGTTTCTTTTAGAAAAAAACAAGAAGCAACTTTCTTAAATAAAAGCCTATTATCTTTATATT
>CAZOSQ010000088.1:0-10411 GCA_964582245.1 uncultured Bacteroidales bacterium
AGGAATTGTATGTGGCTTATTCAAAGGAACAATATGCCGTGGACAATGTAAGTGGCGGTATTAAAAAAAATGCCATAACAGCCATCATGGGACCTTCGGGTTGTGGTAAAAGTACCCTGCTTCGTGCCATCAACAGGATGCATGAATTATACCCTGAAATAGAAACCAAGGGGAAAGTATTTTTGAACCATAAAGAAATATCTCAAATGTCTCATATTAAGCTTAGGAGACGAATAGGAATGGTTTTTCAACGACCCAACCCATTTCCTACAATGACTATCTTTGATAATGTAATTGCAGGATATAAGCTAAATGGAATTAGGCTTAAAAAATCAAAAAAAGATGAAGTAGTTGAAAAATCATTAAAAGATGTTTCTTTATGGTCAGAAGTTAAAGATTCCTTATTCAAAAAAGGAACCTTTCTTTCTGGCGGACAGCAACAGAGATTATGCATTGCCCGTGCATTGGCTTTTCAACCTGATGTAATTCTACTGGATGAACCTACATCTGCATTGGATCCTGTTGCCACCTCTAAAATTGAGGATTTGCTCGTGGAACTTAGAAAAAAGTATACCATAGTCATGGTTACTCACAACATGGCACAGGCTGCCAGGATATCTAATTACTCGATGTTCATGTACCTAGGGGAGCTAGTGGAATACGGGAAAACAAAAGATTTATTCACAAACCCCGTTGATAAAAGAACCGAAGAGTATCTGACGGGAAAATTCGGGTAAAAAAAACTAAAATTAAATTATGAGTGCAAAAAAAGACGCTGCAATAGAAAAAATTATACACGATTTTGAAAAATTTTCAAATCTCATTTTAACTCAATTAGATTTATTAGATCAAATTATTAGTTCTTACACATCTGAAATACCGGGAAAAATAATGGATCAAATAAAGAAAAATGAAGCAAAATTAGATGATTACGAGATTCAAATGAGCGAAAGGATAATCAATATCATTGTCCTTTATAACCCGGTGGCTTCAGATTTAAGAAAAATTATAGCTTGTTACAGGATGGTATTGAACCTAGAACGTATTGGTGATTTAATCATGGGAACAGTAAGTTACATTGACCGTATTAAAGACCCGGCTATTTTTAAAAAATCTTCAACCCTTATCGATAATATGCTGATTTTAAGCACTCAAATGGTGACAAGGGCTTTATTATCTTATACCAATAGGGATAAGGAAGATGCAATTTGGACCATTAAAAATGATTCGGTGGTTGATGAATTGAACCATAAATTATTAAAGAAGTCAATATTAAAAGAAAAATTACCCGATGAAACCAGGAAAATGCTCATGAGTTTTATCAATATAAAAAGTATTATCACCAATATTGAAAGAATTGCGGATCATGCAACAAATATAGCGGAAGCTTCAATTTATGCCATGGAAGGAAAAGATATGCGGCATAGGAATATGGAAAATGAATAAAATGTGTTTATATTTATCATTAATTTGATAGATATACACATTTTGACAATGGAAGAAAAGGCTAAAATTTTGGTGGTGGATGATGAAGAAGACCTTTGTGAAATTTTACAGTTTAACCTAGAAGGAGAGGGTTTTGAAACCCATGTAGTTCATTCTGCCGAAGAAGTTTTAAAAAAGAATTTGGATGATTACAACTTGTTGTTGCTTGATGTTATGATGGGTAATATGTCTGGCTTTAAACTGGCAGAAAAAATCAGGAAAGTATTAAAAAATAATATTCCCATTATATTCATTACTGCAAAAAACACAGAAAACGATTTATTGACTGGTTTTAACCTTGGGGGGGATGATTTTATTAAGAAACCTTTTTCCATTAAGGAATTAGTAGTGAGGGTGAAGGCGGTACTTAGCCGATATAAAAAAACAGGAACAAGATCTGGTAAGATTCGAAAATTTGATGATATCGATTTGAACCTGGAAAGAAGAACCCTTTCTATAAAAGGAAAAGAGATAGAACTAACTAGGAAGGAATATGAAATCATGAGACTGTTACTTGAAAATAGTGGCAGGATTTATTCCAGGGAAGAAGTTCTGACCATGGTTTGGAAGCATGATTCTATAGTTTCAGATAGAACTATTGACGTACATGTAACCAGGTTGAGAAAGAAAATCGGTGAATATGGAAAATTTTTGAAGAATAAGACGGGATACGGCTATTATTTTGAATTTGAATAAAAAACTAAAAAGAAAATGCTAAAGAGGCAACCTTTCAGGAAAAGATTGTTTATATATTTTTCCATCCTATTTTTTCTCTATACCGCGGTGGTGGTTGTTTATCAGTATGGTCGCGAAAAAGAATTCAGGAAAAGCCAACTGGAAAATACCCTTGGAAATATTACTGCTATTGTACATAATTACGTAGAGAATAATAAGTTATATAACAAGGATATAAACCAATTAGATTCTCTTGTTAAGATAATTCCCAAGGAAAACATTCGAATTACTATTATAAACCCCAAGGGGATAGTCGTATATGATAACGAGGCCAATGTGCAGGATATGGACAACCATAAGAATCGTCCTGAAGTAATATATTCTCTTTCAAATGATTATGGCGTAAGTATTCGGAAATCTGCCACCACGGGGGAATCTTATTTTTATCTTGCTAAATTTTACCAAGATTATTATGTTCGAACAGCCGTTTTATACAATATTGATATTAAAAATTTACTAAAGGCTGAAACCAATTTTATATTTTTTATTCTTTTTGTTTTCGTGGTTCTTTGGGTTTTAATTATGCTGCTTACCAATAGAATTGGGGAGAGTATCACAAAGTTAAAAGATTTTGCGGTACGCCTGCACAATGGAGAAGATATAAAAAATGAAATTACTTTTCCCAATGATGAACTTGGAGCAATCAGCAGCCAAATCGTTGATATTTATAACGAGTTAATAACAGCAAGAGATGAATTGGCTGGAGAAAAAGAAAAACTTTTTAACCATCTTTTTGCCCTTAATGAAGGTATTGCCTTTTTTTCGGCAGAAAAGATAAAAATTTTATCAAACAATCATTTTATCCAGTTTTTAAATATGATTTCGGAGCAAACTACTATTACAGCCGAACATATTTTTCGCGTGAAAGAATTTAAACCCATTATGGAATTCGTGGATAAGCAATTGTCAAGCCCTGTAAAAGTGGATCCATCCAATCTTCCTACGATGGAAATTGATGTGCAATCCAGTGGAAAGTTTTTCTTAGTTAAATGTATTATATTCCAGGACAAATCTTTCGAAATTCTGATATCGGAAACCACCAAGCTAGAAAAGCGTAAACGTATTAAGCAAGAGGTTACTTCTAATATAGCTCATGAACTAAAGACACCCGTGGCTTCTATTCTTGGATATGTAGAAACATTGCTTGAAAATGATATTGAGCCCGAGAAAAGAAAATATTTCTTGGAAAAAGCATATGCTCAAACCAACAGGCTGACAGAATTAATAGATGACATAGCAATTCTGAATAAAATAGAAGAAGCCAAGGATCATTTTGTATTTAACCTAGTCAATATACACGATTTGATAAAAGAAGTAATCGATAATTTAAAAAAGAGGTTGGATGAAAAAAATATTTCCGTGAAAATTTCTATGGTTAGTGATATTATGATAAAGGGAAATAGATCATTGTTATTTTCCGTGTTCCATAATTTAGTGGATAATGCCATAAAATACGCGGGAGAAAATGTGACTATTACCATCTCAAATTATATGGATGATAAGAACTATAGTTATTTTTCCTTTTATGATAATGGTCCGGGTATTCCTGAAGAGCACCTTTCCCGAATATTTGAACGCTTTTATCGAATCGATACAGGACGTTCTCGTAAAACCGGTGGTACTGGGTTGGGACTTGCAATTGTTAAAAATGCCATTCAACAACATAATGGAGAAATATCTGCAAGAAACCATAAAGATGGCGGCCTCGAATTTTTATTTACTTTGCAAAAATAAAAAAAGGGAAATTATCTATTTACAAATATTTTAACCTGGTTGAACTGGAACTATTACAAGTCACGTATAACCTATCCAGCCAAAACTCAGTTCACTAAAAAAGGTTAACAAGGATCATTACGAATGGTTAAAAGGTAAACAAACTTGCATTTACATTCGCTATTTATTAAGGATGAATATTTTTTCTTGTATTACTATTATAAACTTCAAGTATCGAAAAACTTGATTTTGCGTTGTATTCTCCTTCTCCTAAAAATGTGTTCCGCCTTAGACAGTAGCCTTTGGAAGAGACCGTAAGAACATTAATGCAATAACGGCAAGACAAGGTTGTTCAGGTACGTTAGACCCGAGATACGAGGGGCTAAAAGGACTAGATCCTTGAATTTATTCAAAAATGAATTAATTATTTTGTAATAAAAAATCGTGCATTCGTGGCTAAAAATAGCAGATTAGATGACCTGTATTTTTTTTAAATGGTTATTTCCTTTATACTTCTTGCAAAATGCTCACTTCTTTTTATATAATTTTTTTTTCTACTATAGGTTTTGGTTTGATATTACAAAAATTTAAAACAGGAACTTTTTTTGGGTTTGTCGTATAAAAAGAGATTGATAATGTTATTTAGAATCGGTTTAAGCTTTTAAATCGCTGGTCACCAGATTTAAAGAATTGTATTTATTAAATAAAAAACTAAACCTAGTGTCATGTCAATGATAAAGCGTCCTGACGTTTCAGCCACTACGCTGGGTTCAAGGTGAATCCGATGCGCTTTAATACATGTGACGCGTCACTAGGAAGATATGAAAAGAATTTTTATTCCTTTTATTTTAAGTTTTCTTTTATTTTTCCAATCTTTTGCACAAGATGGCTCTAGTTGCGATTTAGCAAAAACAGCGATTAAAGGTGTAAATGCAGTGGATCATATGGCGGGAACCATCGATTAATGGTTTGTTTAAGAAAGTACCTCAGATGTAATGGTTAAAATCATGCTGACGGATCAACCTGCTACCTCGATAGATGTGTACACGGGTACCAGTTGCAATAACTTCTCGTGGAAAGCATATGATGATGGTTCGGATAACTTGATAGATGTATCGGTACCATTGAAAAGTGGGGAAAAATTATTCATTGTATTTTGGAATGATCCAGGATTAACTACTTATGATTTTGGAATTTCTGAAGGTCCAACCCCGGAAGGCATTTTATGCGATATTCCAAAGAGTGCTATGCTAGGGGAGAATATTTCTGATCACACGGGTGGGTACGATCAATGGGTTAGTTACCCTGTTACCAAGGATGGCTGGTACAAGGTATCTAATTGTGCTGACACAACTACCGAGACAACTAGTTTAGAAGTGGTTCTTGGAACAGATTGCAATTATAATTGGATGGATGACCAAATTTTCAGTTATTGTGATAATAAGATGGCCATAATTTTTCAAGCAAAATCTGGTGATAATTTACTTGTGCATTGGTTTGGGGGAAGTAGCTATGCAAAAACATATAAATGGATGCTGGAGGAAATTCCGGCTCCACAAGGAGCTACTTGCAGTTTAGCCAAAACTGCTTCATTAGGATCAAATACGGTCGATCATCAATCTGGTACATTTGACCAATGGTTCTCTTATACCTCTGATAAGGATGCGATTATAGAAGTAACCCAATCGGGTGTACTGGATGCATCCGTGGAAATGATTTCCAATGACTGTGACTTTTTTACCTTCTTAGCTTCCGATTATGCACCTTGTGAATATACCTGGTCTACAGGGGCAAAATCCGAGGATATCTCCGGGTTAGCGGCAGGACCATACGAGGTGGTGGTAAAAGATGCCAATGAATGTTCTATGATTAAAAGTATTGAAGTTATTGAAAAAACCGGGATGAACGTGTCTTTTATTAAAACCAACTCAACTTGTGGTTCGTCCGATGGATCCGTGAAAGTGAGTGTATTTGGAGGCACTGGCCCGTATGCATATAAATGGAAAACGGGAGAAACGACCCTTAGCTTGGCTAACCTTCAAGCAGGACTATACGAAATTATAGTAACTGATAGCCTGGGTTGTAAAACAGGAGCATCCATGGCAATAAATGATAAAAATTCGGCATCTATAATTATTGACTCGGTTAATCAATCTTCATGTGGTTCCAGCGATGCGGACATTTACGTGAGTGTTAACGGGGAACACCCGCTTATAATTATAAATGGTCAAATGGTTCTGTCGTGCAAGATTTGATCAACGTGGGGCCGGGAGATTACTCGTTGGAAGTTACTGACAATAATGGTTGCAAATCCATCACGTCAGCCAAAATCCTTGGAACTGTTCCTGCCGTTGCTGAAATTTGCATGGTAACCGTGGATTCTGTTACCGGTAAAAATATGATTGTTTGGGATCAAGCCCAAAATTCCGGTATATCGCATTATAATATTTACAAGGAAACTACCAGGGCTGGAGTATTTAACTATTTAGCTTCCGTAAATCATTCCGAATTAAGCTTATATGTTGATACTGTCTCCGATCCTACGTCTAGGTCATGGAGATATAAAATTTCCGCGGTCGATGAATGTGGTAACGAGTCAGTAAAGAGTTCAATGCATAAAACTATGCACCTGACCTTGAACGTGGGGATCAATAACGAAATAAATCTTATTTGGGATGATTATGAAGGTTTTGATTTTGGAACCTATGTCATCTACCGTTATACAGAAGCTGCAGGTTGGGATTCTTTAGATGCGTTACCAAGTACTTTGCACACGTATACAGATAAAAATCCTACTAAGGATACAAAACACTACGTTGTTGCTGTCATTAAGGATGGAGATGAATGTCTTGGTGAAAAAGGTTTGAAATCAAATGCTGGACCATTCAGTCGTTCATTATCCAACTTGGAAGATAACAGGTTACAAAGTACCGGGTTTAAACCTACTGATCCTGTGAATACTATCAAGTTGTATCCAAATCCCACCCAAAGGCCAAATACATGTTGTATCCGAACGTGATGTAATTAGGGAAATTAGGATTGTGAACGTGGTAGGTCAATTAATGCATGAAACAAAAGTTAATGAAACTCAAGATGTACTAGATTTATCCGGGTATGACAATGGAATATATATGATCCAGGTAAAAACCTTGAAAAATAAGGAAGTATTCAGGTTAGTGAAGCAATAGCTTTCGAGTAATTTTAATGTAGAAAAGGGCTGGAGAGATTCAGCCCTTTTTATTTAGGATTTATATACTAACACCCCATGGGTATCAAAAAATTAATAATTTTTGTGACAGTTTTGTTATTATGATTTTTACCCGTGATTTTTAAAATGATCCTGCTGGGCGCTACATATAAAGGATTATAAGATTCAGTCCATTTCTTTTCAATATAATCTGCATCATTAGTAAACCCCGTGGATTTTAAATAAGAAACCAATTCTTCCTTGGTAAATTCGGGGAACTTGTTCATTTCTTCGTTTGAATATTCTTTAATTCTGTATTTCCATGAACCTAACTGGGTAAGGGAGGACCAGTTAGATGTGTAGTGTTTCCAATTCACCAGGTCCAAATGAGGGCCTTCATAGCTAATTGCAAGGCTATTTTCTAATTGTTGTTCAATTTTGGTTATTTCTTTCCAGTCTGAATCAACTATATCGAGGATTTTTCCTCCCGGCATATATCCAAGTTCCACAGCAAGAAAAACAGTATCTTTTTTAATTATCTCGTCTTTATAATAATCTTGATTATCCCTTATAACGGACATATCCAGGTCTTCAATTAATATAACCATATCCTCGAATTTTATAAGAGGATTAAAAATATCTTCTGACCCGGTATATTCAATATTTTTATAAGTATGGTTAATAGTTTTTTCATTAATTTTCGTGTTGATAAAATTTACGCGAGAATGAATTAAACCATTGGGTGCGGTTTCATTATGATATTCATAATCAATGAGAAATAAAACATCTTCAGGTCTTTGGGTTTGAAAAGGATCTTCAAGGAAAGGAAAACTCTCATTGATTAGGGAATTTTTAAAAGTAACCTGGCTGTTATAAACCGTAAATCCCCTTATTTCTAAATTATTGTCTACGAACTGGCAATTTTCGATCATTACATCCCGGGCGTAAAAAAAGGAAGATAATTGGCCGGAATTCCTTGTAATAATAGAATTAGAAATTGTAAAATTATTAACAGAATCTAGGAATAAACCTTCAAAACCGCTACCTTGAAGCTCTATATTTTTTAAAGTGATGTTTTCTCCATTTTGAAAATTAAGAACTCCACCCGAGCATGGGGATTCTATCGAATGTGTAAATATTAAGTTTTCCAAATGTAAATTCTTTACATTTTTAAATACCAATACATCTTCAAATCTATTAGACTGGAAGATTCCAGTTCCTTTCGCATTGATTCCAATAATAGCCAGGTTCTCTAAATTTTGTATGGTTGGTGAATTAAAAAATTTATTCCCGGGTTCTTTTGTCACGCCGTCATTTTGATGGGATACTTCTTCAAGGATGTATTCACCGGTATCTAAAAGAATAACCTTATTATTATCCAATGCTTCAACTAACTGGCTGAAACTATTCACTTCAACATCTTTTTCGTAAGGAATATTATTATGTTCCAGTTGTTTTAGGGCAGGGTGTTTTATATTATGCTTGGATCCGGAACATCCAAATATTAGCACCATGCATAAAATGAAAATTTTTTTTAACTTCATTGCATATGTTTTTTTGAAAAATTGATAATATTCATAAATAGCTATATAATTAGATGTGTGAGAGAAAATCTTTCATTTAAAGATCATAATTTATTTATTAAAAATGTATTTTTTCTTTACTTTCAATTATTATTTTCGCATTATATAAAAATAATAATCATTCTGTAAATAAAATAGTTGATACAGGGGCTTATATTTTTATGAAACATCCATGTTTACAAAACACAAACACATTTATAATAAAATCATTAACATGGATGTTCCATCATACCTTTGAACTTAGCGAAGCGATTTCATGACTGAAAGGAATAAAATTAATTTTATTATGATGAAAAAACTATCTTTTTTTGTTAATAAACAGTAAAATATCAGTAAATATACTTTATAATAAAAAGAATTAAATATTTGAGATTTATTCTCGTCAACAAATTATAAAATGTACCATGAAAATTAGAATCTTAATATTTCTACTGCTTGGATTAGGATTAGTTTCCCGTGCACAGGATAAAATTGCCTTATCTTATGCCCATCGCCTTGATTCATTAAAAATGAAGGAAACACTGGCAAAGCTGGTTTCAGACGAATTTTCCGGGAGAAAGTCAAGCGAGGAAGGTGCCCGTTTGGCCGCGGAATTCTTGATAAATGAACTGAAAAATCAAAAAATACAAGGAGGCAATAGTGGTTCATTTAAACAAAATATTGAAGCCTTCCATGATAATAAAGCGAATAAGTATTTTCAACTTCTAGGTTACAACTACCATGAATCCTATAGTTATAGAAATAAACATTTTCATGATTCCGTCATATCGGGTAGTGAAATTGTTTTTGCCGGGTACGGGATTTATCATCCCACTTACAATGATTTTCCTGGTATTGATATAAAGGATAAAATAGTGATGGTACTGAAAGGTGACGGCCCTAAGAATAAATACGGTGTAAAATGCCACGGGGCAAACCAGGTTCCTAATTATGAATATATAACATCACAAGGAGCCAAGGGGGTGCTATTGGTAAACCAAGATTTTAATATATTTCATAGCTATTCTTCGCGAAATTTAAATTTTTACCAGGGGAATGAAAAAAAATCCCTTCCCATCATCCAGGTAAATGAACTATTGGCAAACAAAATTTTAGAACCTGCCAATAAAACGATTAAACAACTCGTGTTTGAGAGTGAAAGCAATTGTAGTTTGTTGCCTTTTGAAATTAAAAATGAATTTATGTTTAATGGGGATCAACACTATCAATTGGCTGATGTATATAATATTATAGGATTTATTGAAGGGACTGATTTAAAAGATGAATATGTTATTCTTTCAGCCCATTATGATCATATAGGTTCAAATTATCGAGGGGATATTTACCATGGTGCTGATGATAATGCTTCCGGTGTTTCCGCGGTTTTAGAAATTGCGCGGGTACTGAACCAGGCAAAAAAAGCAGGTAAAGGGCCTCGTAGATCTGTTATTTTTATTTTATTTACCGCTGAAGAAGATGGTTTACATGGTGCAAAATATTATGTTGAAAAACCCGTCTATCCCCTTGATAAAACAATAGCCTGCGTGAACATTGATATGCTTGGGCGTGTAAGTCCGAATGTAATAAAACAAGGGATCCAAAAGGAATATGTATACGTTTTAACCGGGAAAAATGAAATAAGTAACCCATTGTTTGGTATTCCGGATAGTATAAATACTGTAACAACAGGACTTTCAATTTTATCCACGGACGGAAGTTATTATGGTGG
>CAZOSQ010000089.1:0-10379 GCA_964582245.1 uncultured Bacteroidales bacterium
AATGATGGGAAAACGGGGGGATTACAGGCCCTACATCGGCCCTGGATACTGTTATACGTGATTTACCAGCGGGAACATACGGGTTTGTATTGGTGGCTAGCGGTGACACCAGCTGGTACCGGTATTCAGATTACAGCACGATAGCCTACGCGGAATTTCAACCCAAGGAGAAACTTGGTACACCGGTGGTGACAGCCTTGGTTTCCGGTAATGATGTTACCTTGAATTGGTCAGCTATCTCCAATGCTACAAGTTATAAAATTTACCGGGAGGGTGTTGAGGTAAAAGAGGTTACCGGAACCCAAGCAATGATTACCGGCTTGAACAAGGGACAATATGAATTTGCTGTCATTGCCTCCGGGGATGATAATTATTACAATGATTCGGATCCTAGCAATATATCCGTGGAAATAACCAAGAAAATGGATCTAAATGTCCCGGATCTCCAGTCCCGGGTTTCTGGCAATGATGTTACCCTTAGCTGGACAAGTGTTCCCGATGCCAACAATTACACGCTAAAGAAAAACGGGGTAGTGTACATGATCATGGCAGGCAATACCATTACCTTGAACGATCTCCCGTTGGGTAGTTACTTGTTTTCCGTGATGGCCACGGGGGATACTAGCATGTTCAACAATTCACCATACAGCGACGAGGTACAGGTGCAAATCGTGGATGAAACCAAGACCAAGCTTGAATCACCGGTATTGACGGTAAGTGTTACCGGGAATGACGTGTCCCTTAGCTGGACTGCAGTTTCCAATGCTACTGGATACAAGGTAAAACAAAATAATATCGTGGTAAAAACCCTTAGTGGCAACCTACATGAAATAAATGACTTACCGGTGGGAAAGTACACGTTTTCCGTGATAGCCACTGGAAATTCCAGTTTATATGTCGATTCCGATCCCAGCAATGTCGAAGAAGTTCAAATCGTGGATGAGGTAAAAACAAAATTAATCTCCCCGGTTCTTTCTTATACCCTTTCGGGTAATGATGTGACCCTTCAATGGACAACAATAATAGGTGCCAGCCAATACGTGGTCAAGAAAGACGGGGTTGAAATCCGGGAAACAACCGCTACGAACCTCCAGGTAAATGATCTTGGCCTGGGGGAACATACCTTCGTGGTGATTGCCACGGGAAACACGAATCTTTATGTCGATTCCGATCCAAGCAACGAGGAAAAAGTGATGGTGGAAGATGAGATTAAAACAAGGTTAAAATCACCAATCGTTTCCTCTTCCTTATCGGGGAATGATATTACCTTAGAGTGGACGGCCGTCGATCATGCCACGGAATATATCGTGAAGCATAACGGGAGCGAAGTTGCGACCGTCAGCGGTTTACAAACCCTGTTAAATGATTTAGCACTAGGGAAACATAATTTCGTGGTTATAGCAAAAGGAAATCCTGCCTTGTATATTAATTCTTACCCCAGCAACCTACATGAAATTGAAGTTGAGGATGAAATAAAAACAAGGTTGGCTTCACCCGAATTGACCGCCCAAGTCTCGGAAAATGATGTAGCATTAAGTTGGTCGATTGTTCCGGGTGCATCGAAATACCAGGTATGGGTCAATGATGTGAAACACGGGGAAGTGGAAGGAACCTTGACCCTGTTGAACAACCTGGATGACGGGACTTATTCTATTTACATTGTTGCTACTGGTGACAGCACTTTTTATATTGATTCCCATTCCAGCAATGCCCAGGAAGTTGATATTATCAGTTTTCATGTTGATCGGGAACAATATGGAACCATAACGATCTATCCTAACCCGGTCAACAGTGTATTAAATGTAGAAGGAGTTGATGAAATTGAATCAGTTTCCATATATACGATAGATGGTAAAAAATTAAATACCCTCGATAATCCCGGAAAGTTAATCAATGTCGAGGAACTGGATCCCGGTGTTTATATTTTACAGGTCAAAAAAGAAAAGGGATTAGAAAAACTTAAGTTCATCAAGTATTAGAACATAAAAAATGAAAGCATGGCAAGTGAATTCATGCTTTCATTTAAAATATTAATAAATTAGGAAAACCCGGGAATTTCCCGGGTTTTTCTTTTAATGATCCTTGGGTATCATGATCAAGAACTCGTAATTGTGTAGCAAATTCCCCACCAAGTTTCAGAACTCATGATCTAAACCATGAAGATCAAATTTGTAGGTGAATACTTCGCATTTCAAATCAATGGATTTTTTTACCTTACTAAACTAAAAGGTTAACAAGGATAATTACGAATAGGTAAACTAACATTTACATTCGCAATTTAAACAGGATGAATCTTTTTCTTGCATTATTTATTGTAAACAAGTTTGTATTGGATAGTGACCACTTCATCCGTTTGCAATGTACCTAAAAGCGCCCTTGGAGGTGTTATACCAAGGGTAGTCATATCAATTTTTTTGCTTCCATGGAAAATAAGCTGTTTATCCTCGATGTTTCCCTTGGCTGATATTTCAATGGTTTCGGGATGGCCCGAAATCGTTAGGGTACCTGTGGCTGTAATAGTGATTTTTCCCTGCTCGTTTGCAATTTCTTTAATATCATTGAGCTCGAAAACTATAAAGCGGTATTTTTCAGCTTGCAAAGTTTCGTAGGTTTTTTTATTCATTAGTTTCTTTCCCCCATCTATCGATGTGACATGAAATGTTACCTTGAGGTTACTTATATCTTCAAGCTTTCCCTTGGTTAAAATAGCCGTTAATGTCCCATCTATTCTTTTTACTTGTTGAGTCCATTCATCATGGAGATTTGAACTACCTATAATCATTGCTGAACTTTTTGAATTATCCAATGTATAAGTGACTTGTGAAAAAATGAACGTGGGTAAAAAAAGAAAAATGAAGGTCAAAGATTTATATAAAGTCTTCATCATAATAGTTATATTTTTTAAATGTATACCCTATTGCGGTGGCTATAGAAAAACAATTGAACATCATATTTTCCACTTAAAAAGAATACTTAAATCATGCCAATATATTAACCCATCAGGTATTTATTTTAGGTTGAAGTAAACTAAATGAAAAGATGTGCAGGGAAAATATTTTTAATACCTGATCAGGGATCAAAGTTTTTAATGAAATTGTCTTAGAAAATGGTGTATTTGGAACAGTGATTGATTCATTTATTAAACCATGTATCATTTTTAAATTAATTAAAACATTTAGCATGATTGCCATTATTACTGTAGTCATTATTCTCATATTATCCATTTTAATTACCAAAATTGCTACCATAGCACTTACCCATACAGGTTTATCACGCGAAACAGCCAGATTCCAGGCAAGATCTGCCTTTACAGGGGTCGGATTTACCACCAGCGAGTCAGAAAAAGTTGTCAATAGCCCCGTGAGGAGAAAAATACTTCTTCTTTTAATGATCCTGGGAAATGCAGGTATAGTCACTAGCATGTCTTCCTTGATCATAGGATTTGTCAAAACAGGTACCGATAACCTTTGGTTAAAAATTATTATACTTTTAACTTCCATTATATTTGTTTGGCATTTATCCAATTCAAAATACTTGGAAAGGTGGCTGTCTAATATCATTTCCCGGCTTTTAAAAAAATACACTGCGTTGGATGTTAACGATTACTCCAGCCTACTCCATCTTTCCGGCGATTACAGGATATCGGAACTAGGCATTGAAGAAGACCATTGGTTATGTCAAAAACAATTAAAGAATACAGGATTAAGGGAAGAAGGAATAATTATATTAGCAGTTGTTAGGAAGGACGCTACTTTTATTGGAGCACCGCAACGTGAGACCATAATAAAACCCGGGGATCTCCTTGTTATTTATGGAAGAGCTCCAGCCATGGAAAATTTGGAAAAACGGCACAAGGGAGTTAAGGGAAGCGTTCAACATGTGAAACAAATGGTTGAGCAGGAGGAAGTAGTAAAGAATGAGGTGGAGCAAGATAAAAGCGAAGTAGCATCAAAAAAATAAGCATAAGATGTGGACGATAGTTATAGATAACTTACCTACTAAACCTGTTACAAATATTTTATACAGGATCTATTAATTAATGTGATAATTAACCATGATTTTTCCCGAAAAAAAAATAACATTTTAAAATAGTATGAAGGATTGATTTCAATAATACAACATGAAAGGCAAGGAATTTTTTACAAGAATAAATTATTTTTATTTTCGTTCATCTAGCAAATAATCATATTTTTGCATAAATTCTGCTTATGATTTCAATTGACAAGGTATCTATCCGTTTTGGTGGGTTTGAATTATTCAAGGAAATATCTTTCTTGGTTAACCCCCGGGATAGAATTGGTTTGGTAGGGAAAAATGGTGCAGGAAAATCCACTATATTAAAACTTCTTGCAGGTATACAACAACCTGACGGAGGGCAAGTGGTGGTTCCTGCAGGAATAGAACTAGGATATTTGCCTCAACAAATGGTTCACCAAGATAGGTATACATTGATTGAAGAGGTAAAGCAAGCGTTCCAGGAAATTATAAAACTTCAAGCTGAAATTGATTACTTAAACAACCAATTGGTAAACAGGACTGATTATGAATCTGAAGAATACCTGTCACTGATCAATAAGTTAACTTACACGAACGAGAGATTGGAGGTTTTAGGACAAGGAACCATGGAAGCTCAAATAGAACAAACTTTATTAGGTTTGGGATTTAGTCCTTCTGACTTTGAAAAACCCACCAAATCTTTTAGTGGTGGATGGCGCACTCGAATTGAACTGGCCAAGGTGCTTTTAAAACAACCCGGTGTACTTTTGCTTGATGAACACACGAAACACCTAGATATGGAATCAATTCAATGGCTTGAAAATATCCATGTCGATTTTCCCGGTGCTGTTTTATGTATTTCTCATGATAAAGCTTTTCTTGATAATATCACAAGGAGGACAATAGAACTTTCTCTTGGAAAAATTCACGATTATAATGTAGGGTATTCAAAATTTGTCCAATTGCGACAGGAAAGGCGAGAACAGCAAATGGCTGCCTACAGGAACCAACAAAAAATGATCGAGGAAACAGAACAATTTATTGATCGATTTCGCTCAAAAGCGACTAAAGCGGTGCAAGTTCAATCTAGGATCAAACAACTAGAAAAAATTCAAAGGGTGGAGGTAGAAGAAGAAGATGTTAATACCATTAGTCTTAAATTTCCGCCTGCACCCAGGTCGGGAGATATCGTGGTAGATATTAAAAATGTAACAAAGAAATATGGCGATAAACTGGTGCTGGATAATATAGATCTTATTATCGAAAGAGGAGAAAAGGTTTCATTCGTGGGAAAAAATGGTGAAGGTAAAACAACTCTGTCCCGGATTATTATGGATGAATTAGAATACGAGGGGAAGGTGAAAATAGGCCATAATGTAAAAGTGGGATATTTTGCACAAAACCAAGATGAACTTATGGACGGGGATAAATCAGTTTTACAAGTTATTGATGAAGTAGCCGTGGGAGATGCAAGAACAAAGATTCGAGATATATTGGGATCTTTTCTCTTTAGGGGAGAAGATGTGGAAAAAAAAGTAAAAGTGCTCTCAGGTGGGGAAAGATCCAGGTTGGTACTTGCAAAATTGCTTTTAGAACCATATAACTTATTGGTAATGGACGAACCTACCAATCACCTTGACATGTATTCGAAAGATATTCTTAAACAGGCGTTGCTAAATTACAAGGGTACTCTCGTGCTCGTTTCGCATGACCGTGAATTTCTTGATGGATTGGTCGAGAAGGTTTACGAGTTTACCCAGCATAAAATAAGAGAACATATAGGTGGAATTTATGATTTTTTGCAAAAGAAAAAGATTAGTTCTCTTGTAGAATTAGAAAGAAAAAACGAAATAAAATACAAGGAGTTTGATAAAACTTCGGAACAAAAACAAGATTACTTGAGGAGAAAGGAGATTGAAAAGGAGATTAGAAAAATAGCCAAAAAACTAGATCAATCAGAGGTCAAAATCGGGAAACTTGAGGCTTCATTGCAATCCATGAATGATAAAATTTCTTCTTGTGAGGTGGAGGATGATGATTTTGTTTTTTTTGAAAATTATAATGAAATAAAAAAAGAACTGGATGCAGAAATGAAAAAATGGGAAAAATTGGTTGAAGAATTGGAAATTCTAAAAAATGAAAAAAATGAATAAAACCTTTTGTGGAATAAAAAACATTTTACCATTCCTATTTTTTGTGCTTTTTTTTTCCTGTGCAGGGCCTTCAAAATTAAAAAAGGAAGTGGAAACTCTTCCCAATTTATCTTTCCTTTACAATCCTTCGGCTTCTTTATTGCATCCTGAATATAAGGTATATCATGATAAGGAAAGTACATCCAAGTTGATGATGCGCCTTTTTTCCGATGAATTGTTATTTAGCAAGATGAATTCAGCGATTTATATTGCAAAAATAAAAATGGAATATAAAATGTATGATTTTGATGGCGAAAACATGGGACAACTAGTAGATAGTTCCTCCGTAATTTTCGAAATTGAAATTGATGAAAACCAGGAGGAATTCATGGAATCTATCGCCATTAATGCCCTACCGGGAAACATGTATAACCTTGAGATAAAAATGTCCGATTTATTAAGAAATAGGTCTAACCTACATTATATGATAGTGGACAAAAGAAATAAGAATTCAAGGCAAAATTTCAATATGATTTCTGCAGTGACAGGTAAACCCCTATTCAGGAATTACTTGGATCATGAAAATCGGTTTCAATTGATTTCTGCAAGGAATGATTTAGACTCCATCCATGTGAAGCGTTTTAAAAATTATGATGAAATACCATCTCCCACTAATGCTATAACTTCTTATCAACCGACCAGGAAGATTCCTGACACTACAATTTCTTATAAGTTTAATGACACCTTGACTTTTTCTTTAAAGGATAAGGGTATATATCACTTCCAGGTTGAAAAGGATTCCTTGCATGGATTTACAGTGTTTCATTTCACTGGTAACTTCCCGAAGATAAAAAATGTCAATGAAATGATAGGCCCCGCCTCGTATCTAGCCAATTCCAGCGATTTTAACGAGCTGTCATTGAGCGAAAATAAAAAAATTGCCTTGGATCGATTTTGGCTCGAAATGGCAGATAATCCAAACAGGGTTCGTGAGTTAATTCGTGTTTATTATAATCGCGTGAAGTTTGCTAATTACTATTTTACTTCCGATAAAGAAGGTTGGAGAACTGATCGGGGAATGGTATACATATTATATGGTCCTCCCAAAAAATTGTATAAAACAATGGATTCAGAAAAATGGGTATATTATGATAAGAAGAAAAAACAAGATATAAATTTTATTTTTAAAGTAAGAAAGAACCATTTTGCTGGTAATGACTTTTTATTGGAAAGAGAAGAACATTTAGGTCATTACTGGCAATCGGCAGTTAGATCCTGGAGAGTAGGTAAAATTTATATTTTTGGAGAAACTTACCCATGACCTATCATATCTAATTTCTTTAAACATTTTTGAGGTAGATGGGTTATTCAAACAGGAAACCTGGTTAACCTTAAAGTCAGCTAAACTTTGAAGTTCAATATTTTAGGTTAGGATTGAAGGTGAAAATGATTCCGGGTTATAACAAGTAAATAAGAATGAAATTTGCCAAGTTAAAAAGAAAATCAAAACCTTTAGTAGATATTATTGTTGGTGCTGGCCGTAAATATGGTAAAGATGATCCAATTAGGTTAGCCGGGACAACCTCTTTTTTTACTTTATTCGCGGTTGCTCCAATTCTGATCATTATCATTTCCGTGGTAGGATTTCTAATTGGTGAAGAACCTATTAGGCAAAAAATATACCTGGAAATAAATGAGTTAATTGGAGAGGAGGGAACCAGCGTAATAAAAAATATTGTTCAAAATTACCAAGATACCGAAAGAAATCTTATTGGTTCTATCATTGGGATAGCCATATTTTTATTAGCTGCTACCACATTTTTTAATGTTTTGCAAAAATCATTAAACTATATATGGCGTGTCAGGGCCAAACCTAAAAGCAATCTTTTAAAGAGTTTGAGAGATAGGATATTGTCTTTTGGCATGATTATTAGCCTGGGATTTATCCTGCTCGTATCAATGATTATAGATGCCATACTATCTTTTTTAAGAGATTACTTGGAAAAATATTTTCCTGATGTGACTTTATTTTTGATTGAGGGGGCTAATTTTTTATTTTCCTTCGCGGTAATAACCTTGATATTTGTCATCATTTATAAGTTTTTACCCGATGTGAAAATAAAATGGAAAGTTACCTGGATAGGTGCCCTTATTACAGCAATATTGTTTACTTTAGGAAAGTACCTGATAGGATTTGGTTTAGCAAATACTAATATAGGAATTATGTATGGTACTGCTGGATCAATCGTGATAACCCTCTTATGGGTTTTTTACTCATCACTAATTCTCTTCTTTGGAGCTGAAATCACCCAACAATATGCAGAATATTACGGGAATGAAATTTTACCCAAAGATTATGCGGTAAAAATACAAATTACCGAGATAAAAGAAGAAAAATGATGATTTCATATTTTTAACAGGGGATTTATCTCGAATAATTCTAATGAATTTTCTTACCATGCAGGTTGTTGTTCTTTTTAACCCATTAATTCAAAAAATCAAAATTACCCGAGATAGGATTTTAATATCTTACTCCTAGTGGCATTTTTGAGTCGCTTAATAGCTTTTTCCTTTATTTGTCGGACCCTTTCCCTCGTGAGGTTTAGTTTGTCTGCAATTTCCTCTAAATTATGTTGTTGGGTTTCATTCAAACCATAATAAAACCTAATAATATCCGCTTCTCGTTCGGAAAGAGTCTGCAGGGCTCGTTCTACCTCTTTTTTTAGAGAATCGTTTAATAATTCCTTATCAGGGCTGGGTGTTTCGGGATTTTCTAATACCTCGTACATGGAACCTTCTTCACCCGAACTAAGGGGAGCATCCATAGATACGTGTTTTCCCGAACTTCTTATGGCTTCTTTTATATCTTCTGGTGCAACTTCAAGGTTATCAGCCAGTTCTTGTAGGGAGGGTTCGCGTTCGTATAGTTGCTCTAATTCGGCAAGAGTTTTATTTATTTTGTTTAAAGAACCTATCCGGTTTAAAGGCAACCTAACAATTCGTGCTTGTTCCGCTAATGCCTGCATAATAGATTGCCTTATCCACCATACAGCATAAGATATGAATTTAAATCCTCTTGTTTCATCAAATCGTTGAGCAGCCTTTATTAGTCCCAAATTCCCCTCGTTTATTAGGTCTGGTAACGATAATCCTTGATTTTGATATTGCTTGGAAACAGAAACAACAAAACGTAAATTAGCCTTCACTAAATTTTCCAACGCATCTTTATCACCAGATCTTATTCGTCGGGCCAAATCAACTTCTTCCTCCGCGTTGATCAATTCCATTTTGCCTATTTCCAATAAATACTTATCTAAAGAAGCGGCATCCCTGTTTGTTACTTGTTTAATAATTTTGAGCTGTCTCATGAATGATTTTTCATCTTTATTTAATGCACAATATAAATATTACATCCTCGTTAAGATTATTCAACAATTTAAAATTAATATATTCTTCTAAGGTAGAATTTTTTTTTATATATCTATAATGTTTTTTTTTCATTTTTTTTTGTGTAATTTCGTATTATTATTTATACTTGCACAAAATTTCCAAAGACAAAGACAATTATAATCTGTTGAGAGAATTTTTTATAATTCCTTTTACATTTGTTTTTCAATTTTTGTTACAAATAATTTTCTAATCTTGGAAGATTTCATTCATCAAATTCATTTATTTCAATAGAGTTAGCAAAATTGAATATACCTAATATAATAATATTAATCCCATAATTAAACAGTATGTATGATATTTTAGAATTGAATAAGAAGTTGGTTTCGGAACTCAGGGAGATAGCGAAGGGGTTGGATATCAAGAGAGTAGAGTCCTTTAAGAAACAAGAGCTGATTTATAAAATTCTTGATCAACAAGCAATTTCTGCAACAGGGGCAAAAACTAAGGAGCCCAAAGAAAAAATTCAAAAGAAAGATAAAAGAGAAGAATCCCAACCAATTTCAAGGGTGGGGCGAAAACGCGTTAGAACTCCTAATCCACCCCAGGTTGAAAAGGTAAAATATAGTTCCAATAGGAATGAAAATACAAGGAATGAGACAGCGCCAAGCTATTCAAATGAAAAACCTCGCGAAGAAAAAAAATCTTGGGAGAACTTTAGAAAAGATCAAGAAAAAGATAGGGATTCCAAAAGGGAAAAGGAAATAGAAAGAAGGGAAATGGAAAGGGCTATGAGGGAGGAATTAGAAAAATACCCTGATGAAGGACCTGCACAAGTTCAGGTTGCTCCCGAACCAGAAAGAG
>CAZOSQ010000090.1:0-10376 GCA_964582245.1 uncultured Bacteroidales bacterium
AGGTTCAGCAGCAGGTTATCTTCTCAAACATTACCAGGTAAGTAAATTCAACCTCCCCCTTCCGATTGGAATAAGTTTGACAGATCAGTTCATGGAAACCCTTTGCACCATCTCCGGTAAAAATATTCCCGATCCATATTTAAACGAAAGGGGACGCCTATTAGATTCTTATGCTGACGGACACAAGTACGTATTTGGAAAAAAAGCAATTGTATTTGGAGAAGTGGATATGATTGCATCCATTGTTTCTTTCTTTTCCGAGATAGGGATAGATACTGTTTTATGCGCCACGGGAAGCCATAACAAGAAACTAGAAAAGATTATTCACGAGATAACTGGAAATCATAAAACTTTAGTGATGCAAAACGTGGATTTTGAAGATATAGCCACTTCAGCAAGATTACTTGAGCCGGATTTCTTAATAGGCAATAGCAAGGGCTATTATATAGCCAAGGAACTTGGCATACCGCTGGTTAGAGTTGGTTTTCCCATTCATGACAGGTTTGGTGGCCAAAGGGTTTTGCATACAGGATATCGTGGAACCCAAGAGCTTTTTGATAAAATAGTAAACGAGCTAATTGAACGTAAACAAGAAAGTTCGGAAATAGGATATAAATACATGTAGGAGGATGATTATGAAAGATATTAAAAACCACCCGTGCTTTAATCCCAAGGTTAAAGGAACTCATGGAAGAGTACACTTACCAGTGGCTCCATCGTGTAATATATCTTGTAATTACTGCAATCGCAAATATGACTGTGTCAACGAAAGCAGGCCAGGAGTAACAAGCTCGGTACTTAAACCTATGCAAGCTATTACATACCTTGAAAATTTATTGGATAAAATGCCGGGGATTTCTGTCATAGGAATTGCTGGGCCTGGTGATCCTTTTGCCAATCCCGCGGAAACCTTGGAAACATTAAGTTTAATTAATGATAGATTCCCTGATAAGATATTTTGTCTATCCAGCAATGGCTTAAACATTTATCCATATATAGATAATCTCAAAAACCTTGGTGTTTCCCATGTTACCATTACCTTAAATGGTCTTGAAGTAGACATTCTTGAAAAAATATACCGCTGGGTGAGACATGAAAAAAAGGTATACCAGGGAAAAGATGCGGCAGCTTTATTATTAGAGAAACAATTATTGTCAATCAAAATGTTGAAAGAAGCGGGAATAACAGTGAAAATAAACACGTTAATCCTCCCGGGCATCAACACGTGGCACATACCTGTAATAGCCAAGGAAATGGCAAGCATGGAAGTTGATGTTATGAATTGTATGCCTGTTTACCCGGTTAGGGGAAGCGTTTTTGAAAAAATTACAGCTCCATCCAAGGAAATGGTAAAGGAAATTCGTTCATCTATAGCCGGTTTTATCACTCCCATGAGCCATTGCGCCAGGTGCCGAGCAGATGCGGCAGGGCTACTGGGACAAGACAACATCGAAACGGTTAAATTATTACAAGAAATTGCAAATAGACCCCTGCTGGTTAATGAAAACAGGCCTTTCACGGCGGTGGCCAGTTACGAGGGTATGCTGGTTAACCAACACCTAGGTGAAGCCAAAGAATTTTTCCTTTTTGAAGAGACAAGCAATGGTTACAAATTTATCGAACACAGGAAAGCACCAGGTCCTGGTGGAGGCGATAGCCGATGGGTTAGCTTATCTAAAATATTACACGATTGCAGGGCTGTAATGGTGGGGAGCGCAGGACAAAAACCCACGAAAATTCTTGAATCCAGGGGAATTAAGGTAATTCAAATGACAGGCCTTATTGACGAGGGACTTAATCATGTCTATAAAGGAAAGGAACTTAAAACCATGAAAAAACAAGACAGTTTCTCCTGTGGGCAAGGATGCAATGGAAATGCCCAGGGATGTGCATAAGGAAAATTATAAAAGATTACATCATATGATAAATTTTACTAATTCTGCCAATAAATAAAAAATTATTACCATGAAAAAACCAGGTTTTCACATTTTAGTTTGTAATTCATTTAGAAATGCAGGTGATGCACAAGGAGCTTGCCATAAAAAAGGTGCAGGAAGTCTTGTCCAGTATATAAATGATGAAGCTCTTGACAGGGGACTTGATGTTACTGTAACTACAACAGCATGCTTGAATGTTTGCACCCAAGGACCAGTAATTGTCATTCACCCTAATAATTTTTGGTACGGGGGAATAGAATCTGAAGATCAAATAGACGAGATACTCGATGCATTGGAAGAAGGGGAAGCAGTTGACAAATACCTCATTAGCGAGTAACTTAAAAATCATAGGTCATTGGGCAGCATTTTCTTCTTATTAAATTGTCATGAGGTAAATCGTTTCCCAAGTGCGCTGCCTAATGGCTTTTGATAAAATACTCATGTGCAAATTTTGAAAAAAATCAAACCTAATAGAACAAGAAATGAAACCTATACTTACCGACACCACCCTAAGAGATGGTGAACAAGCCCCGGGAGTGGTGTTTTCTTTGCCCGAAAAAATCGAGATTGCATCATTGCTTGATCAAATCGGTATAACACAAGTGGAGACGGGCACTCCTGCCATAGGAGAAAAAGAAGAAGAAAATATCCGCGTCATTGCAGCATTAGGTTTTTCATTTATAGATTATTGTTGGAGTCGCGCACGAAAAGAAGACATTTTAAAGGCTGCCCGTACCTTATCAAAAGGTATTAATATTTCTTTTCCCGTTTCTCTTGTTCAACTGGAAGCCCTAGGTAAAAATTACCATTGGATAACAAATGAATTAGAAGAGATCATTAAAATTGCTTCTGATCATTTTGAACATGTGGCCTTGGGTGCACAAGACGCATCTCGTGCTGAAGTAAGTTTTTTACATGAATATGCCGCTATAGCACTGTCTCATGGAGTTAAAAGATTAAGAATTGCTGATACAGTAGGAATACTTAACCCTTCAACAACATTTGAATTGATCAGTAACCTTAAAAATAAAATACCAGGCTTACCCTTGGAATTTCATGGTCATAATGATTTAGGCATGGCCACTGCCAATACGATGATGGCGGCAATGGCTGGGGCTGAATACCTTAATACCACCGTCAATGGACTGGGAGAAAGGGCGGGAAATGCTCCCTTGGAAGAGGTTGCGATGGCGTTCAAATATTCTGAAAACATGCAACTGGATGTTAATTACCCCTTGATTGAGAAATTATGTACGTCAGTCTCCCGTGCAAGTAACCGACCCACTTGTATTTCAAAACCCATCACCGGGGAAATGGTATATTGCCATGAATCGGGAATTCACACGAATAGCATATTAAAAAACATTAAAACTTACCAGGTCATTGATCCATCTGAAGTTGGAATAAAACAAAAAGAGTTTATTTTTGGCAAACATTCGGGCAAAGCTTCCGTACTTAATTATTTCAAGAAAAGGGGAATCCATTTAAACCAGGAAGAAGTCAATGACATTCTTCATGATATCAAGAGATATTCAACTTTAAATAAGAAAAGTTTGGATGAAAATGATCTACTCCTGGTTTGGATGAAAAGAAGTATGTGCTTAAAAACCAAAACATATGATTGAAATAATTTTCAAGTTTCATCCGATTCTATTCACCACGTCAATGTTAAGGTAGATTATTAAAAATTAATCTCCGATGATACCACATGAAAGGAAGATGAAAAAAAATCTTTATCATTACCAATTGGGTATTGAAAAAACTTTAACCTAATGCTTCATTCCTATGGAAAGTAAATCAATTTAAATGAATTAAAGTGTATAATAAAAATTAAAATACATGTTTTTATTATTTTAAATAATTTTTCAAGGGGGAAGTTATTTATTTTATTATTTTTTTATTATTTAACCCCTATTTTATTACGGGGGTATGTTATATTTTATGTATTTTTTTGTACTTTTGTATAAAAGGTAATAAGATGAATATTTATCCCGATTCATATTCTAAAACTGGAGATGTTGGACTAGGTTTACTTTTCGAGATTAGCCTAAGACTGGCTGAGGGGAATCCTACGAAAGACGAACTCTACACGATCCTAAAAATGGTTTCCGAACATATCGGGATGAACAGGGTAATTCTCACCATTCTTAACAGGCATACCAGTAGTGTATTTATTGAAGTAGCATATGGTTTAAGTGAAGCCGAAAAAGCACGAGGAAAATACAACATAGGAGAAGGAATTATTGGACGAGTGGTAAAATACGGGAAACCTGTCATCATCCCCAAAATATCAATGGAGCCTCTATTTCTTAACAAGACGAAGTCAGGAAAAATCACGGATGATAACCGGGATATTTCTTTTGTTTGTGTCCCCATCAAACAAGAAAACAAAATCATAGGAACATTAAGTATAAACAGGATATTTTACGAGGACGTTTCACTCGAGAAGGATATGAGACTGTTGACAATCATAGCCACCATGATTACCAGTTCTGTTCGGGGGCGACAAGATCGAATGGAGGAAATGGCTAAATTGAAAGAAGAAAATATTAAATTACAAGATGAAATAAAACAATTAAATCAACCTTCTCATATTATAGGTAACAGCGGGAAAATGAGAGACGTCTATGAACTTATTTCCCTTGTGGCACCAACGAACTCGACGGTTCTTATTCGCGGGCAAAGCGGCGTGGGAAAAGAGCTAATAGCGGAAGCCATTCACAATGAAAGCAAAAGATCAAGTAAGCCTCTTGTCAAGGTAAATTGTTCTGCTTTGCCAGATACTTTGATAGAAAGTGAATTATTCGGGCACGAAAAAGGAGCCTTTACCGGGGCCGAACAATCTCGAAAGGGAAGATTTGAGATGGCACATGAAGGAACCATTTTCCTTGATGAAATAGGAGACTTGCCCTTGCAAACACAGGTCAAATTGCTCAGGGTTCTTCAGCAACGTGAATTTGAGAGAATCGGTGGAAACAAAACCATTCAAGTTGACGTGCGAGTGGTTGCCGCTACCAACAGGAATTTAGAAGAACTGATAAAGGAAGAAAAATTTCGTGAAGACTTTTATTATCGGCTTAATGTTTTTCCAATTTATATTCCATCCCTAGTAGAGCGTAAAAATGATATACCGGCCTTGGTTGATCATTTCATTGAGAAATTCAATAAACGTAACCATGCTTCAATTAAACGCATTACTACCTCTGCCATTGATTTACTCATGCTTTATCATTGGCCCGGGAACGTAAGAGAACTTGAGAATTGCATAGAACGTGCGGCAATTTTGAGCAAAGACAATGTTATAAGAACCCCCAACCTTCCCCCCACCCTTCAAACCGCGGAATCATCCGGAACAGGATCCAAAGGAAGTGGTTTGGATGATATTATAGGCAACGTGGAGAAACAAATCATTATAGACACGCTGATTAGCACCCGCGGGAACATGTATAAAGCATCGGAAGCACTTAAAATAACCGAAAGGGTGATGGGTTTAAGAATAAAAAAATATAATATAGATCCAAAAAGGTTTAAGATAAATAAATGATATATAATTGAAATGATCCATATTACCCGTTGCGATTTTAACAATAAAATACATCAACTTGAATTTGTAAAACTTCTCGGATGTTACATGGAAGATTCCATGGGTTTAGGAGAAAAAGTTGATGAAAAGAAAAGAATTTCTGCATTTCAAGGTCTTTCAGAAATACCTACCGCTTTTGTTTTATTTGCTATCAACGAGGATAATTATATTGGAATGGCAACTTGTTTTTACAGCTTCTCAACTTTCCATGCAAAGAATTTGATTAATATTCATGATATTATCATTCTCCCGGATTATCGCGGGAAAGGGGTTGGAAAAAAACTAATGCAGGAAATCATTAAGATGGCAAAAAATAATAATTGTATCAAGGTAACCCTCGAGGTAAGACATGATAACAATAGGGCAAAATCCTTGTACCGTTCACTTGGATTTTCTGATACCACACCTCCAATGTATTTCTGGGAAAAGAAGTTGTTATAATGAACCCATTATTAATGGCTGTACATATTTTTAAATTTCTCCGATAATGCAATTCGCTTTATATTTATTATTTAATTTTATAATTCTAATTTCACACCTATCATAAAAATCCTTGTAAGCGGATAATTATCCATGAAGTAAGAACCTGCATATCTAGGCAAAATACTTACTTTCCCGGGATCTTGTCCATTAAATTTACTCAATATTGCTATATTTTTTGATGCAATAAAAAGTTGGACCTTATTAAACATTCCTTTTTCAAAAGGAATCGTGTATCCTAATGAAATATTATCTAATTTTATATAATCCCCGTTTTCTATAATATAATCCGTTTCATTTAACACGTAACTATTAATAATATCTCTCTGATCAACCAATGTGATTGTTTTGGGATAATTACCACTCGAGTAATTAATCTTCCTATAATTTCTTATTTTAAATCCCAATGCCCCCTTAACGAATATGGATAATTTAAAATTCCTATAATAAAAAGTATTCATTAAGCCAAAAAATGATTTGGGAATACCATTTCCAACCTTAACTCTATCCCCATAATGTGTAGTTGTATCTCCTTTTTCATTAATAAACAACATTTCACCTGCTTTAGAATATCCTGCAAAGCGAACCATGTTAATATCACCTACAGATTTTTCTAATGGATCAAAATTATAAAGTAGTTTGTTTTTATTAAATGATAAATTAGCTGAAATTGACCACCTAAAGGAAGTAATTAAGGGCTGTCCTTCTAAATTAAACTCCCATCCCTTGTTATAAATACTTGCATTATTCAATATTCTTAATTCAGGATTAGCCAAGGTAACATCCATCCATGTTTTAGTTATACATTCTATTATTTGGCGGCGGTAATAATCTAATGAGAAAATTAACCTGTTGGAAAATAATTTTATACTTGTACCAAGACTTATTTCAGAAATATTTTCACCATGCAAATCATAATTGGGAACAATATTAGTGAACAATCTATCAAATTCAGTATTTAAAAGATTTTCAAAATGAGGGGAAGAATAGGATCTTTTACTTACACCGGCATCTAAAAATAAAGTCATTTGATTCAACCATTTAAAATGATTCAAAAATTTTTCCCTCGATATTATCCAACCCACTGATAAATACGGAAAATACTCCTTGGAACCTCTCGGTTTATAAAAAGGGGATTTCTCGCGGATAATTCCGGTTGATAAAAAATATTTGTTTTGAAATGTATAATTAGTAGAAAATGCAATCTTTGAAATCACACTTATATGAGAAAATTTATAATATCCTGGATTCATAAAAAGTGAATCATAGTGTTCAGCTTCATTTTTAATAACGCTGCCGGAAAAAGATATTCCTAGATCAATATAATGATGACCCAATGTTTTGGAATAATTTAACCCGCTGGATAACCAATTTCTTTTCCCATTGTATGTATCTAATATTTTCCCTAATAATAAATAAGAGGTATCTTCCATATGGTCATATAAAAAATTAGATTTAACATCTATCCACTGATAAGAGTATTTCCCCGAAAACTTTAATCCTTTAAGTAATTCATAATTGGCTTTAAAATTCACAATAAAATAGGTCTTTCTCCTATCATCTATTGTATTTTGTAACTTTTGCAGTGGGTTGTGATATCCATCAACAGTGTCTTGCCCGAAAGAACCATTATCTAAATAAACAGGTACAGTGGGATTATATAAATCCGCATTAGAGAGAATATTAGAATACTCATTATGCTTACTAATATTTATTAGTGGGTTATAAATTATGTTATTAATTTGTTTTTTATTCAAGAAAGAACTAATATCTAATTTAAGTTTATTTTTTAAGGCAAGTTGAGATATAGATAATTGACTACCTATATTGTTTCTGCCAGTTTTTTGAATAATCCCGTTTAGTTTATCATAATAAAAGTTGGTACTATACCTTGTTTTATTTTTTACCCCTGAAATATGCAAATTATGTAAATGACTAATCTTCTGTTGTGAAATCTCCTTACGCCAATCAGTATTAGACTTAAAATTAACCATTTCCCCGGACATTTTTCGCAATAAAACATATGGGCTTGATTCCCAATCTTGTTTTAGTTTGTTCCATTCTCTTGACGTCATATAATCAGAGGGTTTAGCAAAGGTTTCCATGTAACCATAAGAACTTACAGCTAGGTGAAAATTATCCAATTCATTTTGTTTTGTCTCGATTATAATTACCCCGTTGCTTCCCAAAATACCGTATTGAGCCAGTTCCGAAACTCTTTTCAACACCCGGATGGACTCTATTCCTTCAATGGATAAATAGTCTATTGATTCAACTGGAACGCCATCCAAGATGTATATAGGATTTGTATTTAAATACAAAGTCGATGCGCCCCTGTTCTGAAATTCAAGATTTACAATGGGCGAATTGGAATTCAAGTTATTTATAACAAATCCCGGAATCCTATCCTGTATTAGTAAATTTGGAGAAGAGAATGCAAATTTGTCAAAATTTTCAGATGTTATTTTATCCCTATTCCTTTGAAAATTAATATCATCTTCAATATTTAAAGTTTTCAAACTAGCTGTATCCAAAACCTCCTCTTTATTAGCATCTTGAGCAAAATTCGAACCCGCAATAAAAAGGGATAAGATCAAATTACAAGTAATCCTTTTCATCTTTAGTAATAAATAATTATAACTTCTTGGAGGGCAAAAATAACATTTTTTTTAACTTCCTATTATATAAAAGAACAAGATTTCAGCGTATAGTATTTTCCGCTATTGTATTTGAAAATATTTTCGAACACTGCATTATTATGGCTGTTGGCAACACCAATTTACCAAAAACAGTAATTTAAAAATAATAATTGTTGTTTATATTCAGCCTCCTTGTTTTTTTTTAATTTTGACCACAGATTAGGGAATGTGGGGTTTCCTCAACGGTTGCCAAGCCGTGTGTTATTCACATCAGCCTGTTTCTTTTTGTTCTTGCATGTTTGCAGTATGTGTAACCATTGTTAAATAGGCTAAAAGCTTTTTCCATAGGTCAACAATTGTTTGTTTGGAATGCTCCATCATAAGCCCAAGAATCTCTTTACTGCTTTCCACAAATTGGTTTATCATGTGTGCAACTTGTAAAATATGATAATAGTTCTGCATTGCTTTGTATGATTTGCGAGAAAACTTGTGTTCAAGCCAATACCCGAGGTTTTTTTGTGCATTGAACCCTTCATTTTCAATCTTCCATCGCAAACGTCCACTATCAGCTGTGGTTACCAAGTTTTCACTGGTCTGTCTGATGTTTGTGATATACGTGAAACGTTGTGCAGATGGGGGGGCACCATTTATATGCACAACGTTTTCATTACATTCGACCCATGAAAACTTGCGCGTACCATACTCAATATCGTTTAGGCAAAAGTATTCGAGCGTTGTCATGGAGGTTTTGTTTGCCCTGTAAACATGTCGTTTTAAAGCTGTTGCCTTTAAAAGGCCAACTTCCTGATTAAACGTTTTCAAACTATCGTCTTTTAATGTGATGATAAATTCTGGAATAGCAACCATTTTCGTGACTAAAAGTTACGCCACATTTTTATATTTATAATTAGCTCTAATTTCCAGTTCTTTTTCAAGAGGGGTTAAATACCCCAAGCTTGAATGAATTCTTTTAGTATTATACCATGATATATAGTTATTTATAGCGTTAAATGCCTGCTGAAAATTTGTGAATTTGATCAGGTGTAGGCTTTCGTATTTTGCTGATTTAAAGAAGCTCTCCGCAACAGCATTATCCCAACAATTTCCTTTTCTGCTCATACTTTGTCTTTTCAATTCGCCTGCCGCGGGCTTCAAATGAAAAGAAAAAATATTCCTCATCTTGTTACATGCATATTGACTACCCCTATCAGAATGGAAGATAAAACCTTTGACGATCTTCCGGTTATTCCTGGCCATTATCCATGCCCTCATGACCGTGCTCTCATAGGTCATGTCATCGCTCAATGACCATCCTACCACTTTTCTGTCGGCCAGGTCGATAATCACGGTTAAATATCCCCACTCTCTTCCAACTTTAATGTAGGTTATGTCAGATACCCAAACTTTTCCTAATTCTTGTACGTTGAAATTCCTGTTGAGAATATTGGCCGCAACAGGATAATCATGTTTAGAGTCAGTTGTCGTTACTTTGAATTTTCTGCTCAATACACTTTTTAACCCCATGTTTTTCATCAATCGGGCCACGTAGGGCCTGGAAACAAAGACCCCCTGTTTTTCCAACTCTGCTTTAACCCTATAGCTTCCATATACCTGTTTACTATCATCAAATATTTTTTTAATCATTTTTTGCAATAGGGTTCTTTTATCAGCTAATCTGTTCGTTTTTTTATTTTTAAACCACAAGTAGAAGGCATTCTTGCTTACTTTGAGCATTTA
>CAZOSQ010000091.1:0-10373 GCA_964582245.1 uncultured Bacteroidales bacterium
AGTAAAGAAGCAAAATATAGTTTTTAAAAAAATTATTGATAAAAGATTAGATGCTAGTAATAGTTTTGAAACCATTCTAGTGACCCGGGAAAAATACATCACCGAGGGAAGCAGGTCCAATGTCTATTTCTTAAAGAATGACCAAGTTTACACCGCACCGGCCACCCATGTATTACCAGGTATAACCCGGAATCATGTTCTACAATGCTGCAAAGAAGAAGGAATTGAAATTAAAGAAGAACTAATCTATTTACAAGATGTTAATAGTTTTAATTGCTGTTTTATATCAGGTACTTCTCCCAAAGTACTACCTGTTAAAAAGATAGATGACATAATTTTCAACACTGATCATGCGATTTTATCAAAAATCATAAAAAAATACGATGATCATATTGATCGTTATGTTGATCAAGAAAAAAAATTACTTAAAAGATAATTATGTTACACGACATTACAATAATTGGTGCAGGTATAGTAGGACTGGCTACGGCATATAAATTGCTAGAAAAAAGACCTACCTTGAAAATAGCCATATTGGAAAAAGAAAACGATGTGGCACAGCATCAAACGGGCCATAACAGTGGTGTCATTCATGCAGGAATCTATTACAAACCCGGTAGTTTAAAGGCACAGCATTGCATTTCAGGATATCACAATTTAATTGAATTTTGCAACAAGTACTCGATACCCTATGAAATATGCGGAAAGGTGATCGTGGCCACCAATAAAAAAGAACTTCCTAGGTTAAACGAATTGTATGATCGAGGTATTCAGAATGGATTATCTACTATAAAAAAGATAACTCCTGGTCAAATTAAAGAATTTGAACCCCATGCTACGGGCATTGCCGGTATACATGTACCTTATACAGGAATTATTGATTATTCAGCAGTATCAAAAAAAATTAAAAATGTAATTGAAGAACAATATGATTGCACCTTCTATCTCAATCATAAGGTAAAGAATATAGTTATTCTGTCGAACAAAATTCATATTATCACGTCTAGGGGCACCATAGAATCTAAAGTAGGTGTTAATACGGCAGGCTTATATTCCGATAAGGTAGCAAAAATGACGAATAAATCACTTGATGTTCGAATTATTCCATTCCGCGGTGAATATTTCAAATTAAAACAAGAAAAGGTTGAATGTGTCAAAAATCTTATTTATCCTGTCCCTGATCCAAAATTTCCATTCTTAGGTGTACATTTCACCAGGAAAATCAACGGGGATATTGAAGCGGGGCCAAATGCCGTTTTCGCTTTTTCCAGGGAAGGGTATAAGAAACGAGATTTTTCATTACTTGAAGCTTCTGACTCTGTTACTTGGCCGGGATTTTTAAAGATCATCATGAAGTATGGAAAAAAAGGTCTTGAAGAGTATTATAGATCTTATAATAAATCAGCTTTTGCCAATAAACTCAGGGAACTGGTTCCGGGAATTAAAAAAGATGATCTAGTACCTGGCGGGTCTGGAGTAAGGGCACAAGCTTGTACACGTGATGGTAAATTAATCGATGATTTTTTAGTCATAAATCAAAAAAATATGATACATATCTTGAATGCACCATCTCCAGCAGCCACAGCCTCTTTTGCTATCGGCAACAGTATTGCCACAAGTATCCTGGAAAATTATTAATGTAAAGTAAAAAATAGGTTAAGAAATAAAATTTATCATATGAGAAAAATGGTCAAAAATTATATTATAATTATTTCAATTATAATTATTAATTCATTTTCAAATAAAGCATTTCTTCAAGAATATTATCATACAGATCAAAGTGAAATGATATTTTCATTCGGTACCTTTGAAAAAGATAATCGTGATATACCTGTTAATTTAAGATATACTAGCTGGCTTCATCTTTCCAGGCATTATCATTTCAATATAAACAATTGGTTAGGTTTCTATTCAGGAATGGCTCTTCGAAACATTGGGATAATTTCCTTTGAAGATTATGCAGAAAATGAACTTAGCTTATTACCCGGTCTCGGGCCTTATTCAACCATAAAAACAAAAAGAAGATCCTATTCACTTGGCATTCCCCTCGCTTTCAAACTTGGTTCATTTAAAAAACATGTATTCTTCTATGGAGGTGGATCATACGAGCTTCTTTTTCATTATAAACAAAAAGTTTTCATAGAAGGGAACAAATACAAGGAAACAAAATGGTTTAGCAAAAAAACAAATACATTTATTCCTTCTGTTTTTGCTGGAATACAGTTTCCAAAAGGATTAAACTTTAGCTTTAAATGGTACTTGGATAATTTTTTAAACCAAAACTATGCTTACAAGGGAATCAAACCTTATGCCGGGGTGGATACACAAATTTTTTATGTCTCCATATCCTTTCAATATTCTACATCCAAAAAATATAAGAAAAAGAAAAAAGAAGAAAATACAGGTAAGGAAAAAGAAATAACAGCAAAATTATCTTATTAAAATTCTTCTTCATTGAATGATAGTCACTAAAATGAGTGTTCTCACCCTCTTTTTACCACCAGGAACCTTTCATTGGGGCTTAAATATGACAACTATTGTATGTCAATTCACAAACTTGGATTTCCCAATGATGTAAATGTCTTGTCATTGAATAACAACTCGACAGTTGTGTAATTCCTTATGCGATTATCTATTCGAACAAGCCACCTAAAACGGAATTATTTTCTTTACCAGCATTTTTACCATATGGAGCAATAGCCTGGATCAATTTCCTAATGGGCATGGACTGTAACCAAACACGCCCTGTTCCCTGGAGGGTTGCTAAAAATAATCCTTCCCCACCGAAAATCATGGATTTTAACCCCCCTGCAGCTTCTACGCTAAAATCCAGTGAAGGCTCAAAAGCAACAACGCAACCGGTATCAATTTTCAATTTCTCATTATTTAAAGCTTTCTCTATGACAGTACCCCCGGCATGCATGAAAGCTTTACCATCTCCTTCTAATTTCTGTAAAATGAATCCTTCTCCACCCACCAAACCAGATCCAATTTTCCGGTTAAAATGAATTGATATTTTAGTTCCCAGTGCTGCACATAAAAAAGCATCTTTTTGAACGATCAAATTTTCCCGGATATCTTTCAAATCAATCGGTATTATTGTTCCCGGATAAGGAGCCGCAAAAGCAACCTTTTTTTTCCCGTTCCCGCGATTGGTAAAATGAGTAATGAATAAAGATTCTCCTGTTATTAACCGGGAACCTGCTGAAGCTAATTTACCCAGGAACCCTTGCTTAGGGTTTGAACCATCTCCCATTTTTACTTCGAAAGATATGTCTTCTTCCATATACATCATTGAACCAGCTTCTGCAATAACTGTTTCTTGTGGATCTAATTCTATTTCCACCAATTGAATGTCATTGCCCATTATTTTATAATCGACTTCATGAGATTTCATAATTTCTTCTTAATTTGTTTAAAAATACTTATTCATTACGTTCTTTATATGGTCAACCCCCACGGGTTTTGGAATAAAATCTTCAATTCCAGCCTCTTTCAATTCATGTTCAATTTCAGAATCTTCAATAGCAGTCATGGCAATTATAGGCATTTTATGGCCAAGATCCCTGATTTTTTTTGCAGCTTCTATTCCTCCCATCACCGGCATATTGATATCCATGAATATGATATCAAAATTACTTTCAGTTACATTTTCCACTGCCTCTTTTCCATCAATGGCAATAACAAGATTTTCGTATCCCAAACTTTTAAACAAGTAAGCAGCTAACTTTTGGTTTATTAAATTATCTTCAGCTAATAAAATCTGCATATTATCTTCTTTTTTCTTGTATATAATTAGTATTTAATGAAATATCTAAAATAAACTCATGTATTAACTGAAAAAGTAAATGAAATTAATAATTTTTTTTTAATCCTATTGAAAGTTTCCTATTTAATGAATGATATTCAAAAATAACCAGTCTCGAGATAACGTGATCATCTAATTATCATTGCCTGCTTATGCAAACCCTTTTAAATTTTATTTTTCCCGGATAAAGCCGGGAACTTGAAAGTAGCAAGATGATTTTATCGATACCTTTCTTCGTCTTGAAGCAAAATACTTAAATAGTTATTGTACCTAGATAAAGGTATTTCGCCTTGGTCAACAAATTTTTTTACAGCACATCCCGGTTCATTGACATGTAAGCAATTATGAAATTTACAACTTTCCGAGTACCGGAAAATTTCCGGGAAAAAATGATACAACTCGTTTTTATCAATATCAATTAAACCAAACCCTTTTATCCCCGGGGTATCAATAATAAACCCTCCGAATGGTAATTCATGCATTTCTGCATAGGTAGTAGTATGTTTACCAGTTTGATTTGTATAAGATATCGTGCTGGTTTTTAATTTTAAACCAGTATCAATAGAATTGATGATAGAAGATTTTCCAACCCCGGAATTACCTGAAAACAAGTTAACCTTATTCTTCATCTTTTCCTTTAATATATCGAGATTAGTTCCTTTCCTAGAGGATGTTTTAATGGATTCATATCCCGCCTTATCATAAATGCTTATAATTTCATTTAAATCATCCATATGATCAGAATTGTACAGGTCTACCTTGTTAAATACTAGAATAACCGGCACCTGGTAGGCCTCCGCGGTGACCAAAAATCGGTCAATAAATTCCAGTTTCAAACCTGGTAAAAATAAAGTTACAACTAAAAAACATTGATCAATATTTGCCGCGATAATATGGTATTCCTTGGATAAATTGGAGGATCTTCGAATGATGTAATTTTTTCTTTCATGAACCTTTTTAATAACAGCCATATCGGTAGAATTCTCAACTTCGTATTCCACCCAATCTCCTACCGTAACGGGATTTGTTCCCCTAGTTCCTTTTAGTCTTAATTTACCCGTAATCACGGCTTCAATAAATTCACCATCTTCCTTTCTTAACTTGTATCGGCTTCCTGTTGATTTATAAACCAAACCCTTATTCATTCGCATTATAAATTAAATATCTGTTGTCCTTGCTCATTTCCATCTTATTATCATATTTTAAAAAACTAATTTCTACCTAGTTTTGTATAAAAAATTCGTATAAATATTAATTTATTTTATTAATACCGGCCTGATCGCTGATTTCCAAAGATCATATCCCTTCCTATTCAGGTGAATACTATCTTGAAGAAAAATATCATTTCTTAAATTCCCATCATCATCCAGCATCAAGCTCCTTACATCGATATAATGTACGTAGTCTTTTTTATTGGCAAGTTCTTCAAGCATCTTATTGGCTTCGGTGATTTTCCCCCACACATCCATTCTTTTCAGACTAGGTTTCACAGAGATAAGGTATATTTCTGATTGAGGCAAATTCTTATGAACTTTTTCTATAAATTGAATTGTCGTTTTAATGAAATCTTCCGGGCGAGTACCCGATGCTATGTCATTATCTCCCTCGTAATAAACAATTTTAGCAGGTTCATAAGGTATAACGATTCTATCAACAAAATGCAATGCATCTTCTGCCGTAGACCCTCCAAACCCCCTGTTAATAACTTGTAACCCTTTCATATCTTCAGGCAGGTCTTTCCAAACCCGTATGCTTGAACTTCCTATAAATAATACAGCGTTTTTTGGGGGAAAATTCTTTTTATCTTCTCTTTCAAAAGCCTTTATTTCTTCCTCCCACCTATTAGGCTTGGGTTTATTAACATAAAATTTTTGAAAATAACCGGTATTCAACTGGCCAATCATTTTTTTGCCTAGAAAAAGGTAAAAAGATGTATCTGTATCAATATCATCAATATAATGATTAAATACAATTGCTTGATTTTTTACTACTTCCTTACCAACTTGCTTGTTTCCTTTTTTTAAAATTAATTTTTCACCCTTTAAATCTATTGAAGGAAAAAAATAAATTTCAACCAACTCGTCATCTATCAACAATCCTTTGACATGATGGATTTTTTCATTTTCACTTCGGGATACAAAACCCAGTGGATACCCTAGAGAATTCTCTTCCTTACCGTAAAACCATGAATACGAAATCATTTCTTCCCCCTTATCCTTATCATTGACTTTTAAGTGGCAGTTGATTTGTTCCCCGGGTGATGGAAAAAATTCAATATCATTGAATGGTATTATAAATTCTAATGAATATTTACCAGGATATATACTTTTGATAACATCCTGTAAAATCACTTGGTTTTCAATTTTATATTTTCCTGTATATATAGTAGAACTAGATTCACCGGGAGATACACGTACATTTATAAACTTTCTACTAGGAAAATGAGTAAATAGGGTTAATTCCATTCCATCACCCAAAGATATATCGCTTTCATCTCCCAAAACATCATCATCTTGTACTTCAAGATAAAATAGAATACCATTTGAATTCCAACCCATTTTAATACGGGGAAAAAAATCATTTCTCTCGACTGAATTACCTGCATCATCTGCTTGCAAAATAAAATTTAATCCTTGTTTCCAATCATTATCATATCCATCAACAATTATTGAATCCACCCAGGGTAAGTTAATTTTATGCTGACCATCTAAGTATTTACAAGAAGAACATCCAGTAAAAACAATAAATAGAATTAAGTATAATATTTTCATCATACAATATCTATAAATTATTATCTTATTTTTTACTTCAAATAATTGTACCAAATTATTGAAATATTAAAAGTTAATAGTAATTATTATTCAAAAGACATTTAAATAATATCTTTTCAAATATTAATAAATAATTATTCTACAAAAAATTAAACCTATTTATTTAAAATAATAAATTAAACCCAAGAAAAGATTCAAAATTATTGCAGGAGGTAATAACTAGGATTTCAAGAATTCAAAAAAAGATCATTAAAATGAAATGAAATCCTATGTGATATAAATATAAAAAAAAATCCTAGGAATTTAGGATGATACCAGTTTTTCCAATAAAATTTTAATTTTTCTTTCAATTAACTCGTAATCATTTATTTTCTTGTCACTATAAATAATTACAACCGATATGTATTTCTTTTGTTCTTCTAATGAAGTGTAAAAAAAAGATTTATTTAACCTATATGCCTCTCTCACCCGTCTTTTTAAAAGATTTCTGTCCACGGCCCTCGGGAATAATTTCTTTGGAATAGTGATAAGAACCTGTGCAGGAAAAGATTGGTTTTCTAAAGGTTGCTCCAGGTAGACCGCCTTGAAAGGAAAAACAAAATTTTGTTTTCCTTTAGCAAAAATTTCACTAATAAGCTTTCGACTAGTTATTCTTTCAAGTTTTTTGAAAGTAAAGATCGCCATGATTCCATATTATTTTTATAGGAATGAATGTAGGTTAAGAATTATATTTGAATAAACCAGGTAGCCGGATCCTCTTGGCGATTGAAAAAGAAGAATGAGAGGAAATGGTTATTTATTAGCTCCAACTCCCTTATTAAAACTCTTTATGAATAAATCCAATGCCATGGTCATGGAAGGAGCCTGCGGTTGTGGTGCTTCGATATCCAATCTTAAACCAGCATCTTTTACAGCTTTCGCGGTTGATTTTCCAAAAGAAGCAATTTTAATATCTTTTTGCTGGAATTCAGGAAAATTTGAAAGTAAAGATCTTATCCCTGAAGGGCTATAAAAAACCAATACGTCATAATTCACATCAGAAAGATCAGATAAATCGCTGCTTACAGTGCGATATAAAATGGCCTTGGTCCAGTTCAACTTGAACTTGTCGAGAATAGTAGGTATCTCATTCTTGAATTTGTCTGACAGTGGAACCAAGAATTTTTCATCGATATGCTTTTCTACAACTTCCATTAAATCCGGTAAAGTTCCCTTACCAAAAAATATCTTTCGTTTGCGGTAAACGATATATTTCTGCAAGTAAAGAGCAATGGATTCAGTAATACAAAAATATTTCATTGTATCTGGAATCGTGGTTCTTAACTCTTCAGCAATCCTAAAGAAATTATCAACTGCGGTTTTACTCGTGAAAATTAAAGCAGTATGATCTATTAGATTAATTTTCTGTTGCCGGAATTCCTTTGCAGGAATTTCTTCTACATGAATGAATGGTCTAAAATCAATCTGTAAGTTATACCGCTCGGCCAAATCAAAATAAGGTGATTTGTCAGTGGTAGGTTTTGGCTGTGATACTAAAATCTTTTTTATCTTCAACTTTTTTTATGTTTTAATTAAACATAAAATACCATAATTCCTTTGTTATATCTTCGATACAAAGAATTTGTACAAGTATAACACGGGTAAAATTTCAAAGGTACAAAGGTACAAAATCAAATAGAATAATAAAATACCTTTACTTATTATTATTTTGAAACCTCTTGCATATTTAAGTAATGTGCTGGCAATTAAAATACTAATACCAATTATTTGGAGAGGGAAAACAAGAAAACTTGCCACATAGGGAATAATTGCCACGATCGGGAGTAAGAATAATCCCATGGCTTTATTGTATAAAGTCACGTTGAAAAAATACTCGTCAAACTCCTTTCCCATTTGAAAAATAAATCCTACAAATTTTATAGATAAGTATTTAAAAATAAATAATCCTGAAATTACGCCAAGAACTATAGCGAACTGCCATATTTTTTCCTGCTTGAAAAGTGATATTTCATGGTAAAGAAATAGTTCAAAAATAAACATGCTGACAACAACCAAGTAAATAAAGTTGAACAAGAAAGACACTTTTCTTAAGATTATATTTGAATCTCTATATAAATTCCCAGCCAATTGAGTATTAAACATGGAATTTACAATTTGCCCAATATATTTGCCATAGCTTTTTTTGGACCAAGCCAAAATTATCAATACAAGAATTAATATTCCCAAGATCCAATCCAGGTACTTACCCTTTAAAGAATTTTGAAAAGCTTCCATAAAAAATGGTCTTTCAACACTAGTGTAATGGATCTTACCAGGGTCATCAGCATTTAAAATTACAGGGTCATAATTATAAGAAACCATGGTATCCTGCAGGTTCCCTGTAGTATCAATTTTAATGGTATCTATAAAAACATTGGTATCCAATTGACTCATTGTGCTTTTTAGATAATGAATAAGAAACTAAAATAAGATAATAATATTGCATGTTGAAATTATCGTGCAAAGTTAAAGAAATTTAACACAAGTCAATCCTTTATTATCTTTTCATGTAAAACTCGAAATATTAAGCTATCCCCAAAATCAAGTCAATCTTAACCTATCAAGCCAAGACTCGTTCTTTCTAGTTTTTGCTTCAAAAAACAAAAGTAACTTCCCCTTATCCAATATTCTACACTTAACTTGACTTTGGTTATTTAGTCCATTAAGACGACTATTTATTCATTAACAAAATTTAATATACCCTCGTATATGTTAAAGAAACTCGCATTGATAAAGAGATCAGAAGATACTCAATAACTTTTATGTAAAAATAAACCATAATTAATCATATATTTAGTCGTTAAATAATCACCACATTTAAAAAAAAATCTAATTTATGAGAAGGTTCATTCAAGGAAAAAAAGGCAAGATCACTTGGGTAGGGATTGTTTTACTAGCAGCATTGACATTTTATTCATTTCATGATAAAGACTTTAAAATAGTTAAAAGTCTTGACATTTATTACACCCTTTTCAGGGAATTGAATTTATACTACGTAGATGAAACAGACCCGGAAAAATTGGTAGAAGAGAGCATAAAAGGAATGTTAAAATCATTGGATCCTTACACCACTTTTATTCCAGAATCCGAAATGGAAAATTTCAAGTTCATGACCACCGGCCAATATGGAGGAATAGGTGCCTTGATTAGAAAAAGGGGAGATTATACTGTAATATCTGAACCTTATAAAGATTTTCCCGCCGATAAAGCTGGATTAGAGGCCGGGGATTCCCTCATAGCTATTGATGGAAAATCGGCCAAGGGAAAAAATATTTCTGAAATAAGCGAAATGCTTAAAGGAACCCCAAATACTCCTGTTTCTGTGACTATAAAAAGAATATCAAGGGAAAAACCTTTTGATGTGGAAATCATTAGGGAAAAAATTACCATCAACAATGTACCATATTATGGTATACTAGAAAATGGAACTGGTTATATAAGATTGGACAATTTTACCAACGGAGCCTCCTTGGAAGTAGAGAATGCTTTCAAAGAATTGAAGAAAAATCACTCGATTAATTCACTTGTTTTAGATTTAAGGGGAAATCCGGGAGGTTTACTTATTGAAGCTGTAAAAGTATCTAACTTATTTATTGATAAGAACAAGGAAATAGGTAGCATGAAAGGGAAAATTGCCCGTTACAACAAAGAATATAAAACCACTGAAACACCTGTTGACACAAAAATACCTCTCGTGGTGCTGGTTAATCGAGGATCTGCATCAGCCTCCGAGATAGTCGCCGGGGCCATGCAAG